>NZ_JACARU010000025.1:0-98981 GCF_013386425.1 Cedecea sp. P7760
CCTTGCTACAACTCCAACTAATTTGGGCAAACTTTTGGTCTTCTTATTTGAAGCCGTAGCTGCGTTGGCTGCGCTCAGTTACCCGAATCACTTACCCAAGTAAGCTCATCGGGATGCCTTCCCTTGCCGCCTTGCTACAACTCCAACTAATTTGGGCAAACTTTTGGTCTTCTTATTTGAAGCCGTAGCTGCGTTGGCTGCGCTCAGTTACCCGAATCACTTACCCAAGTAAGCTCATCGGGATGCCTTCCCTTGCCGCCTTGCTACAACTCCAACTAATTTGGGCAAACCTTTGTCCGGTTTTAATAAAACGTGGCTGGAAAATGCAGTAAGGTACAGGCAGCTCAAATCAAAAAGGATAATGAAATGACTCTGCACTGTGCCTTCATCGGCTTTGGTAAAAGTACCACCCGCTATCACCTTCCGTTCGTACTCTTCCGTAAAGACAAGCTCAACGTGGCCCACATCTTCCGCCGTAGCGAAAAGCCGGAGCTGGAACAGCAGCCGCAGTACGCCGGGATCCACTTTACCAGCCAGCTTGATGACATCCTCAACGACCCGCAGGTCAAGCTGGTGGTGATTTGTACCCACGTCGACAGCCATTTTGAGTACGCGAAAAAGGCGCTCGAAGCGGGTAAAAACGTGCTGGTGGAAAAACCGTTTACCCCAACGCTTGCCGAAGCGCGAGAGCTGTTTGCTCTGGCGAGCGAGAAGGGGCTGGTGGTCACGCCTTACCAGAATCGCCGCTTTGATTCCTGCTTCCTGACGATGAAAAAAGCCATCGAGAGCGGCAAGCTCGGCAAGATCGTGGAAATTGAAAGTCACTTCGATATGTATCGCCCTGATGCGCCCGCGAATCCGGGCCAACCGGCGGACGGCGCTTTCTACGGCCTGGGCGTGCACACCATGGACCAAATCATCTCCCTGTTTGGCCGCCCGGAACACGTCGCCTATGACATCCGCAGCCTGCGCAATAAAGCCAACCCGGACGATACTTTTGAAGCCCAGCTGTTCTTTGGCGATCTCAAAGCGATCGTGAAAACCAGCCACCTGGTGAAAATCGATTACCCGAAATTTATCGTGCACGGCACCAAAGGCTCGTTCGTGAAGTACGGCATCGACCAGCAGGAAACCAGCCTCAAAGCCTACATCATGCCGGGTGAGCCAGGGTTTGGCGCGGACAGCAGCGTAGCCACGTTGGAGTACGTTAACGAAGCCGGTGAAACGGTGCGCGAGGAGTGGAAGCCGGAAGTGGGCGACTATGGCCGCGTCTACGATGCACTGTACGACACGCTGATCGGCGGCAAGCCTAATTACGTCAGAGAAATTGAAGCTCTCACCAACCTGGAAATCCTGGAGCGCGGTTTCGAACAGCCTTCTCCTGCGACAGTAAGCCTCTCCTGAGAGTATTTTGACTCCTCTAACTCGTTCATTTTTTTTGAACAGAGGAGTCAATTTTCACCCTCTATGATCCTCCGCTAAATGGGTCCACACTTGTCCCATCAAACGAATTGCGGAGGACATAACATGATCTACTTAAGAAAAGCACAGGACCGCGGCCATGCGAACCACGGCTGGCTGGACAGCTGGCATACCTTCTCTTTTGCCGACTATTATGACGCCAATTTTATGGGCTTCTCGGCGCTGCGGGTCATTAACGAAGACGTTATCGATGCGGGCCAGGGCTTTGGTACTCATCCGCATAAAGACATGGAAATCCTGACCTACGTGCTGGAAGGCGCGGTTGAGCACCAGGACAGCATGGGCAACAAAGAGCGTGTCCCCGCGGGTGAATTCCAGATTATGAGCGCCGGAACCGGGATCCGTCACTCCGAGTACAACGCCAGCCAGACCGAACCACTGCGCCTGTACCAGATTTGGATTATTCCAGAAAAAACCGGGATTACGCCGCGTTACGATCAGCGTCGGTTTGATGCTCCTCAGGGGCGCCAACTGGTGCTTTCTCCGGATGCACGCGACGGCTCGCTGAAGGTTTATCAGGATATGGAGCTGTCCCGCTGGGCGCTGGCTAAAGACGAGCAGTCTGTGTATCAGATTCCGGCCGACCGCCGCGTCTGGATCCAGGTAGTGAAAGGCGACGTGTCTATTAACGGCACGCAGGCAAAAACCAGCGATGCGATCGCGGTCTGGGATGAACAAGCGATTTCCGTTCATGCCAGCGAAGCGAGCGAGATCCTGCTGTTCGATCTGCCTCCGGTATAACGTTACCCGTCACAACCCGCCCCTGAAAAAGGGGCGGGTTTTCTTTTGTCCGTGCTAAACTCGGCTGTCGAAACTTCATAAGCCAAGCAGGACGATGAAAAAGAAAAGACCGGTACTACAGGATGTTGCGGATCGCGTTGGGGTGACCAAAATGACGGTCAGCCGTTTCTTACGTAATCCTGACCAGGTATCTGCCGCGCTGCAGGTTAAAATTGCCGCCGCGTTAGATGAACTGGGCTATATCCCGAACCGTGCGCCGGATATTCTTTCTAATTCAACCAGCCGGGCCATCGGCGTCCTGCTTCCTTCGCTGACCAACCAGGTGTTCGCCGAAGTGCTGCGCGGCATTGAAAACGTCATCGATGCCCACGGCTACCAGACCATGCTCGCCCACTACGGCTATAAGCCGGAGCTGGAGCAGGAGCGTCTGGAATCCATGCTGTCCTGGAACATCGACGGGCTGATTTTGACCGAGCGCAACCACACGCCCAGAACGCTGAAAATGATTGAAGTTGCCGGTATTCCGGTGGTGGAGCTGATGGACAGCGTCTCTCCTTGCCTGGATATCGCCGTGGGCTTTGATAACTTCGAAGCGGCTCGCCAAATGACGGCCAACATTATTTCCCGTGGGCATAAGCACGTTGCCTATCTTGGCGCGCGCCTCGACGAACGTACCCTCATCAAGCAAAAAGGTTACGAGCAGGCGATGCTCGACGCCGGGCTGACGCCGTACAGCGTGATGATTGAAAACTCCTCTTCTTATTCCACCGGTATTGAGCTGCTGCGTCAGGCGAAACGGGAATATCCACAGCTCGACAGTATCTTCTGCACCAACGATGACTTAGCGATTGGTGCGGCGTTTGAATGCCAGCGCCAGGGCCTGCGCATTCCGGAAGATATGGCGATTGCCGGTTTCCACGGCCATGACATCGGGCAGGTGATGGAGCCGCGGCTGGCGAGCGTGCTCACCCCGCGAGAGCGCATGGGGCGTATCGGGGCAGAGCGTCTGCTGGCGCGAATTCGCGGTGAGATCATTACCCCAAAAATGCTCGATTTAGGCTTTACGCTGTCGCCCGGCGGCTCGATCTAAGCCGAAAATTTTATTTGATACAGCTCACACTTATACACTTTGCAAGCTAATGGTTATTGCTTATTGCTCAGCCAGACCGGAAAATGTTATCGGTAACAGTTACCCGTAACAAACCAGGCGCATTGCTTTGTGTCAGAGTCGGAGCCATCATGAGTACTACTAATCACGACCACCACATTTACGTCCTGATGGGCGTCTCCGGCAGCGGCAAATCCGCCGTTGCCAGCGAAGTTGCCCACCAGTTGAACGCCGCGTTTCTCGACGGCGACTTCCTGCATCCCCGCAGCAACATCCTGAAAATGGCCTCCGGCGAGCCGCTGAACGACGACGACCGTACCCCGTGGCTGAAGGCGTTAAATGACGCCGCGTTTGCGATGCAGCGCACCAACAAGGTTTCGCTGATCGTCTGCTCGGCGCTGAAAAAGCACTATCGCGACCTGCTGCGCGACGGCAACCCGAACCTCTCCTTTATCTATATGAAAGGTGACTTCGGGGTGATTGAAAGCCGCCTGAAAGCGCGTAAAGGTCACTTCTTCAAAACCCAGATGCTGGTAACCCAATTCGAAACCCTGCAAGAGCCGCAGGCGGATGAAAAAGACGTGCTGATCGTGGATATCGACCAGCCGCTGGACGGCGTTGTCGCCAGCACCCTCGCATTAATCAACCAAGGCAGCGCAGAGTGAGTACATTAACGCTTGTTTTAACCGCGGTCGGCTCCGTGCTGCTCCTGCTGTTTTTAGTGATGAAGGCGCGTATGCACGCCTTCGTTGCTTTGATGGTGGTTTCTATTGGTGCCGGGCTGTTCTCCGGCATGCCGCTCGACAAAATCGCCGACACCATGCAGAAAGGCATGGGCGGTACGCTGGGCTTCCTGGCGATTGTGGTCGCCCTCGGCGCTATGTTCGGCAAAATTCTGCATGAAACCGGCGCGGTGGATCAGATTGCCGTCAAGATGCTGAAGTCCTTCGGCCACAGCCGCGCGCATTACGCCATTGGCCTGGCTGGCCTGATTTGTGCGCTGCCGCTGTTCTTTGAAGTAGCCATCGTGCTGCTGATAAGCGTCGCGTTTTCGATGGCGCGCCATACCGGAACCAATCTGGTGAAGCTGGTTATCCCTCTGTTTGCGGGCGTAGCCGCTGCTGCCGCGTTCCTGCTGCCAGGGCCTGCGCCAATGCTGCTGGCATCACAGATGCACGCTGACTTCGGCTGGATGATCCTGATTGGCCTGTGCGCCGCGATCCCCGGCATGATTATCGCCGGCCCGCTGTTCGGGAACTTCATCAGCAAATTTGTTTCGCTGGAAATCCCGGACGATATCTCCGAGCCGCATCTGGGCGAAGGCAAGCTGCCATCCTTTGGCTTCAGCCTGTCTCTGATCCTGCTGCCGCTGGTGCTGGTTGGCCTGAAAACCATCGCCGCTCGTTTTACCGCGCCAGGTTCTACGCTGTATGAATGGCTGGAATTCATCGGTCACCCGTTCACCGCGATTCTGGTGGCCTGCCTGGTGGCTATTTATGGCCTGGCTTATCGTCAGGGTATGGACAAAGAAAAAGTGATGGCGGTATGCGGCCAGGCGCTGCAGCCTGCGGGTATTATCCTGCTGGTTATCGGTGCCGGGGGCGTGTTCAAACAGGTGCTGGTTGACTCCGGCGTGGGTCCGGCTCTGGGTGAAGCGTTGACCGGCATGGGCCTGCCTATCGCGATTACCTGCTTCGTGCTGGCCGCTGCGGTACGTATCATTCAGGGTTCCGCTACCGTGGCCTGCCTGACCGCCGTTGGTCTGGTGATGCCGGTTATCGAGCAGCTGAACTATAACGGCGCGCAGATGGCGGCTCTGTCTATCTGTATCGCGGGGGGTTCTATCGTGGTGAGCCACGTGAACGACGCGGGCTTCTGGCTGTTCGGTAAATTTACCGGCGCGACCGAAGCACAAACGCTGAAGACCTGGACGATGATGGAAACCATCCTCGGCACCACCGGGGCGATTGTCGGGATGATTGCGTTCAGCCTGCTGTCTTAATCTCTCTCTTCCGCTCCCGCTAAAAACACCCGGCAATTGCCGGGTGTTTTGCTTTTACGGGTTAAGCTTCGCTCTTCCCGTGACGCTCTTATTCCCTATTAAAAAAGGAGCGCCGCATGAAAAAATTACTCTTCTTACTGTTATTGCCGCTGTTAACCGGCTGCGCGACGCTGGTTAGCAATAATGACGCCACGGTGTATATCGACAGTACGCCAAAGCGCGCTGCTTTTACGATTTTTGATGGCAAGGGAGAGATTGCCGCACAGGGCATTACCCCCCAGTCCGTGACGCTTAAAAAGACGGACGGCAGCTACTTCGGGAAGAAAAACTACACGTTGAGGCTAAAACATGAAGGGTATTACTCCCTGTCGCTACCGCTGGAAACCCGTTTTAGCAACTGGTATCTCTTTGGCAACATCATCTTCTTCGGCGTGCCGGGGTGGCTGATTGTCGATCCGTTATTTGGCGGCATGTATACGCTGAAGCAGGAAAATCTTCATCTCTTGCTGCGAGCGTGCCAGCCGGGGCCGTATCGGTATATGTGTTCGTGAGGGGGAAATAGGGGGTTAGGAGCAGGACTCGATTCGTCCCCTCTCCCTTTTAGGGAGAGGGTTAGGGTGAGGGTTGGTCTTACCCACGCATCCACGTTCTGATCCCATCCAGGAACATCTGGGTGGAAATCATCACCAGCACCAGCCCCATCAGGCGCTCAAGGGCGTTAACCCCTTTCTCACCCAGCAGGCGCAGGAACAGGGAAGATTGCAGCAGAATGGCGACGGTACCGCCCCAGGCCAGCATCAGCGCGGCGACTAAATGGCTCATTTGGTTTGGGTACTGGTGAGACAGCAGCATCAGCGTGGCGAGCAGTGAAGGGCCGGCAACCAGCGGGATCGCCAGCGGCACGATAAACGGCTCTTCCCCGGCGGGTAAACCGGAAGAACTGCCTTCCTGGCCTGGGAAAATCATCTTAATGGCGATAAGGAACAGAATAATGCCGCCTGAAATCGACACGGTTTCGGCCCGCAAATTCAGGAAACCAAGAATTTTTTCCCCGGCAAACAGGAAGATAAGCATCAGCAGCAGAGCAATAAGCAGTTCGCGGATCATAATGGCCCGGCGACGCTTTGGCTCCGTGTGTTTCAGCACCGACATAAAGATTGGCAAGTTGCCCAGCGGGTCCATAATCAGGATCAGGAGCACCGCGGCGGATATGATTTCAGTCATCTGTTTTCCCCAAAATCTGGCAAGTAGTTTCTATTAATAAGCTTTGTTTCTGACACGGCGGATATCATTGATTAATTTCACTTGCGACTTTGGCTGCATTTTGTAAGGTGGAGTGATGTTCTGGCTCACTGCCAGCGCTTACACACGCAATCATCTCTGCAGGATTAAGTCGCTATGAAAAATGTTGGTTTTATTGGCTGGCGCGGTATGGTCGGCTCTGTGCTCATGCAACGCATGGTGGAAGAGCGCGATTTTGACGCCATTCGTCCGGTTTTCTTCTCCACTTCCCAGCTTGGGCAGGCAGCCCCTACGTTTGCCGGCACCACCGGCGGTACACTGCAGGACGCATTTGATCTGGAAGCGCTGAAGGCGCTGGATATCATAGTGACCTGCCAGGGCGGCGATTATACCAACGAAATCTATCCAAAGCTCCGTGAAAGCGGCTGGCAAGGTTACTGGATTGACGCAGCTTCTTCTCTACGCATGAAAGATGACGCGATTATTATCCTCGACCCGGTCAACCAGCACGTCATTCAGGAAGGCCTGAACAAAGGCGTCAAAACCTTTGTTGGCGGCAACTGCACCGTAAGCTTAATGCTGATGTCCCTTGGCGGCCTGTTTGCCCACGACCTCGTTGACTGGGTTTCCGTGGCGACTTACCAGGCGGCCTCCGGCGGCGGCGCGCGTCATATGCGTGAACTGCTGAACCAAATGGGCCAGCTTTATGGCGAAGTCTCTACCGAGCTGGCAAACCCGGCTTCCGCTATTCTGGATATCGAGCGCAAGGTTACCGAACTTGGCCGCAGCGGTAAGCTGCCGGTGGATAACTTCGGCGTGCCGCTGGCCGGCAGTCTGATCCCGTGGATCGACAAGCAGCTCGATAACGGCCAGAGCCGTGAAGAGTGGAAAGGCCAGGCAGAGACCAACAAAATTCTTGCGACTTCAACCGCTATCCCGGTTGACGGCCTGTGCGTGCGCGTAGGCGCGCTGCGCTGCCACAGCCAGGCGTTTACCATCAAGCTGAAGAAAGACGTTTCTATCCCAACCGTGGAAGAGCTGCTGGCCGCGCACAATCCGTGGGCGAAAGTGGTGCCAAACGATCGTGAGATTACCATGCGTGAGCTGACGCCTGCTGCGGTAACCGGCACGCTGTCAACGCCCGTTGGCCGCCTGCGTAAGCTGAACATGGGGCCGGAGTACCTCTCTGCGTTCACCGTCGGTGACCAGCTGCTGTGGGGCGCCGCCGAGCCGCTGCGCAGAATGCTGCGGTCGCTCGCATAATTACACTTATTTAACTGAGGGGCCTTATGGCCTCTCTTTTTTTGCCTGCAATTTAAGGTACAACGAAAGTCATTAATTTATTTCACGAGGAGCCAGGAAAGCGTTGGCTATGCTTAAGTCATCACGCGTCTGCGTTTTGGCGAGTATTGGGCGAACCGGCTGACAGGAGTTAAGCGCCGTTCGTCAGGTCAATGATAAGTGTCGTACCCGCGCGGCGGCGTAGCGCAGGTTGTTGGTGACACATAAAAAAGGAAAATGCCATGTCTGTTCTGCCGGAAAGAGACGTGATCAATGCGCTAATTGCGGGTCATTTTGCCGATCCGTTTTCCCTGCTGGGGATGCACCAAACGGACGCCGGGCTTGAAGTCCGTGCGCTGCTGCCTGACGCCACTGAAGTCTGGGTTATCGAACCAAAAACCGGGCGAAAAGTGGGCCAGCTCGAGTGCCTCGATTCCCGGGGTTTCTTTTGTGGGCTGATTCCTCGCCGTAAAAATGCCTTTCGCTACCAGCTTGCCGTTGTCTGGCACGGTCAGGAAAACCTGATTGACGATCCCTATCGTTTTGGCCCGCTGATTCAGGAGCTGGACAGCTGGCTGCTTTCCGAAGGCACGCATCTACGCCCCTATGAAATGCTGGGTGCGCATGCTGACACGATGGACGGCGTGACCGGAACGCGCTTCTCTATTTGGGCACCGAACGCCCGAAGAGTCTCCGTCGTGGGTCAGTTTAACTACTGGGACGGCCGCCGACACCCGATGCGGCTGCGCAAAGAAAGCGGCATTTGGGAGCTGTTTATCCCCGGCGCGCACAACGGACAGCTGTATAAATTCGAGCTGCTGGATGCCGATGGGCACCTGCGTATTAAGGCCGACCCGTACGCTTTTGAAGCGCAAATGCGCCCCGAAACGGCTTCTCTTATCTGCGGCCTGCCGGAGAAAACCACGCTCAGCCCCGAGCGGCAGAAAGCCAACGGCTTTGACCAGCCCATCTCAATCTATGAGGTTCATCTCGGCTCCTGGCGTCGCCATACCGACAATAACTTCTGGCTCAGCTACCGCGAGCTGGCGGAGCAGCTGATCCCCTACGTCAAAGAAATGGGATTCACCCATCTCGAACTGCTGCCGGTCAACGAGCATCCGTTTGACGGCAGCTGGGGCTATCAGCCGCAGGGGCTTTACGCCCCGACGCGCCGTTTTGGCACGCGCGACGACTTCCTCTACTTCCTGCAAACGGCCCACGAAGCCGGGCTTAATGTTTTGCTGGACTGGGTGCCGGGCCATTTCCCGACGGATGACGCGGGGCTGGCTAAGTTCGACGGCACCTCGTTGTATGAACATGGCGACCCGCGTGAGGGCTATCACCAGGACTGGAACACGCTGATTTACAACTATGGCCGCCGTGAAGTCTGTAACTATCTGGTGGGCAACGCGCTCTACTGGATTGAACGTTTTGGCATTGACGGCCTGCGCGTGGATGCCGTCGCCTCGATGATTTACCGCGACTACAGCCGGGAAAAAGGCGAGTGGGTTCCGAACGAGTACGGCGGCCGCGAAAATCTGGAAGCGATTGAATTTCTGCGCAATACCAACCGCATCATCGGGGAGCAAACGCCGGGCGCGGTGACGATGGCGGAAGAGTCCACCGATTTTGCCGGCGTCTCTCGCCCGCCGAGCATGGGAGGGCTGGGGTTCTGGTTTAAGTGGAACCTGGGCTGGATGCACGACACGCTCGACTACATGAAGCTGGACCCGGTTTACCGCCAGTATCACCACGACAAAATGACCTTCGGGATGCTGTACAACGGCACCGAAAACTTTGTCCTGCCGCTTTCGCACGATGAAGTCGTGCACGGCAAAAAATCGATTCTCGACCGCATGCCGGGAGATGCCTGGCAGAGGTTCGCTAACCTGCGCGCTTACTACGGCTGGATGTGGGCATTTCCGGGCAAAAAGCTGCTGTTTATGGGCAACGAGTTTGCCCAGGGGCGCGAATGGAACCACGACAGCAGCCTTGACTGGCATCTCCTGCAGGGCGGGGATAACTGGCACCACGGCGTGCAGCGCCTTGTACGCGATCTGAACCATACCTACCGGCGACACGCGGCGCTGCATCAAATGGATTTTGACGACTACGGCTTTGAATGGCTGGTGGTGGAGGACAAGGCG
The DNA here is from genome assembly GCF_013386425.1 of Cedecea sp. P7760. Lineage (NCBI taxonomy): Bacteria > Pseudomonadati > Pseudomonadota > Gammaproteobacteria > Enterobacterales > Enterobacteriaceae > Cedecea > Cedecea sp. P7760. Next base: position 10,004 of record NZ_JACARU010000025.1, read on the forward strand.
AATTCGGTCTTTATTTTCGTGCGCCGTGACGCCGAGGGCAACGAGGTCATCGTTGCCAGCAACTTTACGCCGATACCTCGCTACCATTACCGCTTCGGCATCAACCAGCCGGGGCGCTGGCGTGAAGAGCTGAATACCGACTCGATGCATTATCACGGCAGTAACGCCGGCAACAGCGGCACGGTGCGCAGCGAGGCGGTGCCAAGCCACGGTCGCGATCATTCGCTCTCTATCACGCTGCCGCCGCTGTCTACCCTCTGGCTGATTCGGGAGGGCGATGCATGACGCAGCTGGCTCAAGGTAGCCCGGCTCCCTTTGGGGCGTATTACGACGGTAAGGGCGTTAACTTCACCCTTTATTCGGTGCATGCCGAAAAGGTCGAGCTGTGCCTGTTTGATGAACACGGACACGAAAAGCGCTACGACATGCCCTCGCGCTCGGGAGACATCTGGCATGGCTATCTGCCGGAAGGTAAACCGGGGCTGCTCTACGGCTACCGGGTTCACGGGCCGTGGGAGCCTGAAAATGGCCATCGCTTTAATCCTGCGAAGCTGCTGCTCGATCCCTGCGCTCGCGTGGTGGTGGGCGGGGCCGAAGATCATCCGCATTTTCACTGCGGCTATGATGAACCCAACCTCGAGGACAGTGCCCCGCACATGGCCAAGTGCGTGGTGGTCAGGGAAAAATTTGACTGGGAAGACGATCGGCCGCTTCGAACGCCGTGGGGCAACACGGTTATCTATGAAGCCCACGTTCGCGGGCTGACGCTGCTTCATCCCGGCATCCCGGAAGAGCAGCGCGGGACTTATGCGGCGCTGGGGCACCCGGTGATGACTGATTACTTCAAACGGCTGGGGATCACGGCGCTTGAGCTGCTGCCCGTGGCGCACTTCGTTACCGAGCCCCGCATTTCGCAGTTGGGGCTGAGTAACTACTGGGGCTACAACCCTCGCGCTTTCTATGCCGTTGAAAGTTACTACGCGATAGACCAGAACCCCCACAACGCGGCCAACGAGCTAAGAGGCGCCATCAAAGCGCTGCACAAGGCCGGGATTGAAGTGATCCTCGACATTGTCCTGAACCACAGCGCGGAGCTGGACAAGGACGGCCCAACCCTGTCGCTGAGCGGAATCGACAACCGTAGCTATTATTGGTTAATGGACAACGGCGATTACCAGAACTGGACCGGCTGCGGAAATACCCTGAACCTCAGCACGCCGGGCGTGGTGGCCCAGATGACGGACTGTATGCGTTACTGGGTAGACAGCTTCCACGTGGACGGTTTCCGTTTTGATCTGGCCTCGGTGATGGGGCGCACGCCGGAATTTCGGCAGGATGCGCCGCTGTTTGAGGCGATCAAAAACGATCCTCACCTGTCGCAGGTGAAGCTTATCGCCGAGCCCTGGGATATCGGTCAGGGGGGTTACCAGGTCGGCAATTTCCCACCGCTGTTCGCCGAATGGAACGATCATTTCAGGGACGGGATGCGTCGCTTCTGGCTCCAGCAGGATCTCTCTTTGGGCGGGTTCGCCTGCCGCTTTGCCGGCTCGAGCGACGTTTATCGCCATGGCGAAAGGTTACCCTCCACCAGCATTAATTTAATTACCGCTCATGATGGTTTTACGCTGCGGGATTGCGTAAGTTTTAACCAGAAACATAACGAAGCCAACGGCGAAGATAATCGCGACGGCACCAACAGCAACTTTAGTAATAACTATGGTTTTGAAGGGCTTGAAGCCAACCTGATTACCAAGGAACGGCGTCGGGACAGCGTGCATGCGCTGCTCACCACGCTGCTGCTCTCGCAGGGAACGCCGATGCTGCTGGCCGGGGATGAGCACGGGCATAGCCAGCACGGCAACAATAACGCCTACTGCCAGGACAACGTGCTGACCTGGCTTGACTGGGAGCAGGGAAACGACGGGTTAACCACCTTTACGGCGGCGCTCCTTCACCTGCGGCAGGCTATCCCGGCGCTGACCGCCAACCGCTGGTGGGAAGAGGGCGACGACAACGTTCTCTGGCTGAATAAAGAGGCGCAGCCCCTGAGCGCCGATGAGTGGCAAAACGGGGTCCACCGCCTGCAAATCCAGCTGTCCGATCGCTGGCTTATCGCTATTAACGCGACCGAAGAAGTTGCGGACATCGTTCTACCTGAGGGGGAATGGCACGCCGTTCCTCCGTTTGCCGGAGAGGACAACCCGGTCGTGATGGTTGTATGGCATGGTCCCGCGCACGGAGTCTGCGTGTTCCACAAGTCATGAAAAAGGAGTTCGTTATGGTCAGGTTTGAGAAAAACGATCCGCTGATGCTGGCCCGCCAGCTGCCCATCAAATCCGTTGCGTTAATTCTGGCGGGTGGCCGCGGGACTCGACTGAAGGATCTCACGTCGACGCGCGCCAAGCCTGCGGTCCACTTTGGCGGCAAGTTCCGCATTATTGATTTTGCGCTATCCAACTGCATCAACTCCGGCATTCGCCGCATTGGGGTGATTACTCAGTATCAATCACACACCCTGGTGCAGCATATCCAGCGCGGCTGGTCTTTCTTTAGCGAAGAGATGAACGAGTTTGTTGATTTGCTGCCCGCCCAGCAGCGCGTACACGGTGAAAACTGGTATCGCGGAACGGCCGATGCCGTGACCCAGAACCTCGATATTATCCGCCGCTATAACGCCGAGTACGTGGTGATCCTCGCCGGGGACCACATCTACAAGCAGGACTACTCGCGCATGCTTATCGACCACGTCGAGAAAGGCGCGCGCTGTACCGTCGCCTGTATGCCGGTGCCGGTGCATGAAGCTTCGGCGTTTGGCGTTATGGCGGTGGACGTTGACGAAAAAATTATCGCTTTCGTGGAGAAGCCGGAAAACCCGCCAACCATGCCAAACGACAGCAGCAGGTCTCTGGCAAGCATGGGGATCTACATCTTTGACGCCGATTACTTGTTCAGGCTGCTGGAAGAAGACGATCGGGATGAAAACTCCAGCCATGACTTTGGCAAAGATATCATTCCGAAAATCACCCTGGCGGGCGAAGCTTACGCCCACCCGTTCCCGCTCTCCTGCGTGCAGTCCGATCCTAACGCCGAGCCCTACTGGCGCGACGTCGGAACGCTGGAAGCCTACTGGAAAGCGAACCTCGATCTGGCTTCGGTGATGCCCGAGCTGGATATGTATGACCAGGCCTGGCCGATCCGTACCCATATGGAGCCGCTGCCGCCCGCCAAGTTCGTCCAGGATCGCTCCGGCAGCCACGGCATGACGCTGAACTCGCTGGTGTCCGGCGGCTGCATCATCTCTGGCTCGGTGGTCGTGCAGTCGGTGCTGTTTCCGCGCGTGCGCATCAACTCTTTTTGCAATATCGACTCGTCCGTTCTGCTGCCCGACGTCATCGTCGGACGCTCCTGTCGACTGCGTCGCTGCATCATCGACCGCGCTTGCATGATCCCGGAAGGGATGGTGGTAGGCGAAAATGCAGAAGAGGACGCTCGCCGTTTTTACCGCTCTGAAGAGGGCATTGTACTGGTCACGCGCGAGATGCTGGCGAAGCTGCAGGGCTAGCGCGAAGAAGATTGGCCTGCGCACGGCCATGCCGTGCGCGGTTATTTTATCGTTTGGCGCTGCCTGATGATCCAGACCGGCGCCGCGACTTTCCAAATGGGAGCGATAATGCAGGTCTTACATGTCTGTTCCGAGATGTTTCCTCTACTGAAGACAGGCGGCCTTGCGGATGTGCTGGGCGCTTTGCCGGCGGCGCAGATTGCCGGCGGCGTCGATACGCGCGTCCTGCTGCCCGCTTTTCCCGACGTTCGGCGGGGAATCGAAGATATTCAGGTAGTTGCCCATCGACAGACGTTCGCGGGCGACATGCGCCTGCTCTACGGCCACTATAACGGCGTTGGCGTTTACCTGATTGATGCCCCGCATCTCTATGAGCGCCCCGGAAGCCCGTACCACGACACCAATCAGTTTGCTTATCAGGACAACGTGCTGCGCTTTGCGCTGCTTGGCTGGGTCGGCGCGGAAATGGCCTGTGGGCTGGATCCCTTCTGGCATCCCGATATCGTGCATGCCCATGACTGGCATGCCGGGCTGGCACCGGCTTATCTGGCGGCGCGTGGGCGCCCTGCGAAGTCGGTATTTACCGTGCATAACCTTGCCTATCAGGGCATGTTCTATGCACATCACTTAAGTGAAATCGATCTGCCGTGGTGGTTCTACGACATGAACGGGCTGGAGTTCCACGGCCAGATTTCGTACCTGAAGGCCGGGCTTTTTTACGCCGATCATATTACCGCCGTCAGCCCTACCTATGCGCGTGAGATAACCGATCCGCACTTTGCCTACGGCATGGAAGGGCTTCTGCGCCAGCGCCAGCGTGAAGGGAAGCTGTCTGGCATTTTAAACGGCGTCGACGGCAAGATTTGGAATCCGGAAAGCGACCTGCTGCTGGCCTCGCGCTACACCCGCGACTCGCTGGAAGAGAAAGCTGAAAACAAACGTCAGCTGCAGGTGGCGATGGGGCTGAAGGTGAATGACAAAGTCCCGCTGTTCGCCGTGGTCAGCCGGTTAACCAGCCAAAAAGGGCTGGACCTGGTGCTTGAGGCGCTGCCCGGATTACTGGAGCAGGGCGGCCAGCTGGCGCTGCTGGGGGCTGGGGACTCTGTGCTGCAGGAAGGATTCCTGGCGGCGGCGGCCGAGCATCCCGGCCAGGTCGGCGTCCAGATTGGCTATCACGAGGCATTTTCCCACCGCATCATGGGCGGTGCCGATGTGATTTTAGTCCCGAGCCGCTTTGAGCCCTGCGGCTTAACCCAGCTCTACGGCCTGAAATATGGCACCTTGCCGCTGGTGCGGCGAACCGGTGGCCTGGCCGACACCGTGTCGGATACTTCGCTGGAGAACCTGGCTGACGGTGTGGCAACCGGTTTTGTTTTTGAAGACAGTAATGCCTGGTCGCTGCTCCGCGCGATCCGGCGTGCTTTCGTGCTGTGGTCCCGTCCGTCACTGTGGCGTTTTGTGCAGCGGCAGGCGATGAATATGGATTTTAGCTGGCAGGTAGCGGCGCAGTCATACCGCGACCTTTATCAACGCTTGTTGTAATTACCCATACACCAGGAATCACTGATATGAATGCACCCTTTTCCTATGCATCACCCACGCTAAGCGTCGAGGCGCTGAAACACTCGATTGCCTATAAGCTGATGTTTACGGTGGGGAAAGACCCTGCCATCGCCAATAAACACGAATGGCTTAACGCCACGCTATTTGCCGTGCGAGACAGGCTGGTTGAACGCTGGCTGCGTTCCAACCGTGCCCAGCTCTCGCAGGAAGTTCGCCAGGTTTACTATCTGTCGATGGAGTTTCTTATCGGGCGCACGCTGTCGAACGCGCTGCTTTCTCTCGGTATTTATGAAGATGTGAAAAACGCCCTCGAAGAGATGGGACTTGATCTGGAAGAGTTGATTGACGAGGAGAACGACCCCGGCCTTGGCAACGGCGGTCTTGGCCGTCTCGCCGCCTGTTTCCTCGATTCGCTGGCGACCCTGGGGCTGCCGGGGCGCGGCTACGGCATTCGCTACGATTACGGCATGTTTAAGCAGAACATTGTTGATGGCCGTCAGAAAGAGTCGCCGGACTACTGGCTCGAATACGGTAACCCATGGGAGTTTAAGCGCCATAACACGCGCTATAAGGTGCGTTTTGGCGGACGAATTCAGCAGGAGGGGAAAAAAGCCCGCTGGGTCGAGACCGAAGAGATTCTTGCGGTGGCCTATGACCAGATTATCCCGGGCTATGACACCGACGCGACTAACACACTAAGGCTGTGGAACGCCCAGGCGAGTAGCGAGATCAATCTCGGTAAGTTTAATCAGGGCGACTACTTCGCGGCGGTGGAGGACAAAAACCATTCCGAGAACGTGTCCCGCGTGCTTTATCCAGATGACTCAACCTATTCGGGGCGCGAGCTGCGTCTGCGTCAGGAATACTTCCTGGTTTCATCAACCATGCAGGACATCCTTAGCCGCCACTATCAGCTGCATAAAACCTACGCCAATCTGGCAGAGAAAACGGCGATTCACCTGAACGACACGCACCCGGTGCTGTCGATTCCGGAGCTGATGCGGCTGCTGATTGACGAGCATAAGTTTGAGTGGGAAGAGGCGTTTGAGGTCACCTGCCAGGTGTTCTCATACACCAACCACACGCTGATGAGCGAGGCGCTGGAAACCTGGCCGGTAGATATGCTCGGCAAGATCCTGCCGCGCCATTTGCAGATAATCTTTGAGATTAACGACTACTTCATGAAGACGCTGCAGGAGCAGTACCCGAACGACACCGGGCTGCTGGGCAGAGCGTCTATCATCGATGAGTCCAACGGCAGGCGCGTGCGCATGGCCTGGCTTGCGGTGGTGGTCAGCCATAAGGTGAACGGCGTTTCCGAGCTGCACTCCAATCTGATGGTGCAGTCGCTGTTTGCCGACTTCGCCAGCATCTTCCCGATGCGCTTTAGCAACAAAACGAACGGCGTGACGCCTCGCCGCTGGCTGGCGCTCGCCAACCCTGCGCTGTCCGAAGTGCTGGACGAGAACATCGGCCAGACGTGGCGTACGGACCTGAGCCAGCTGAACGACCTGAAGCAGCATATTGATTACCCGACGGTGCATCAGGCGGTGCGCAAGGCCAAGCTCAGCAACAAAAAACGGCTGGCGACGTATATCGGGCAGCAGCTCAACGTGGTGGTTAGCCCGGATGCGCTGTTCGACGTGCAGATCAAACGTATTCACGAGTACAAGCGCCAGCTAATGAACGTGCTGCACGTGATAACCCGCTATAACCGCATCAAGGCCAATCCGGAGGCTGAATGGGTGCCGCGCGTGAACATTTTTGCGGGCAAAGCGGCGTCTGCCTACTACATGGCGAAGCACATCATTCATCTTATCAACGACGTCGCGGAGGTCATTAACAACGATCCGCAGGTGAAAGATAAGCTGAAAGTGGTGTTTATCCCCAACTACAGCGTCAGCCTTGCCCAGCTGATTATTCCGGCGGCGGATCTCTCTGAGCAAATCTCGCTGGCGGGTACCGAGGCCTCCGGCACCAGCAACATGAAGTTTGCTCTGAACGGGGCGCTGACTATCGGCACGCTGGACGGTGCGAACGTTGAAATGCTCGATCACGTCGGTAAGGACAATATCTTCATCTTCGGTAATACGGCGGAAGAGGTCGAGGAGCTGCGCCGCAAGGGCTATAACCCTCGAGAGTATTACGAGAAGGATGAAGAGCTGCGTCAGGTGCTGACCCAAATCGCAACCGGCGCGTTCAGTGCCGGAGAGCCGGGGCGTTATCGGGATTTAGTGGATTCGCTGATTAACTTTGGTGATCACTATCAGGTGCTGGCGGACTACCGTAGCTATGTGGATTGCCAGGATCGGGTTGATGAGCTTTATCAGCAGCCGGAGGAGTGGACGATTCACGCCATGCACAATATTGCCAATATGGGGTATTTCTCGTCTGACAGGACGATTCAGGAGTACGCCGATGAGATTTGGCATATTAAGCCGGTGAGATTGTAGGTTTCCCCCTCACCCTAACCCTCTCCCCCGCGTGGGAGAGGGGATAAACAATGTTTCCCATAGCATTTTTTCTCCCTCGCCCCTTTGGGGAGAGGGCCGGGGTGAGGGGAAGATTTGAACGTAAAGCTTCCTCACTGAGCGTACAAACCTCAGCACAGCTCCAGCTGCACGTTATTCTCTTTAATCACCTGCATCACCCCCGCAGGAGGCATCACGTCCGTATATACGGTATCCACCAGGCTAATACTGCCCAGATTCACCATCGCATTACGGCCAAACTTCGAGTGATCGACTACTAACAGCACGCTGCGGGAGTTTTCGATAATCGCGCGCTTGGTGCGAACCTCGTGGTAGTCAAACTCCAGCAGTGAGCCGTCGCTGTCGATGCCGCTGATGCCGAGAATGCCGAAGTCGAGGCGGAACTGGGAAATAAAGTCCAGCGTGGCCTCGCCGATGATACCGCCATCGCGGCTGCGCAGTTCGCCCCCGGCCAGAATAATACGGAAGTCTTCTTTCACCATCAGCGTGTTAGCCACGTTGAGGTTGTTGGTCACGATGCGCAGATTGCTGTGGTTAAGCAGCGCATGCGCCACCGCTTCCGGCGTGGTACCGATGTCGATAAACAGCGTGGCGCCGTTCGGGATCTGGCTGGCCACCTTCTGCGCAATGCGCTCTTTCTCGGCGGTCTGTGTTGCCTTTCGGTCGTGCCACGGAGTGTTGACCGAGCTGGACGGCAGAGCGGCGCCACCGTGATGACGCAGAATCATATTCTGGTCGGCCAGGTCGTTTAAATCACGGCGGATGGTTTGCGGGCTGACGGCAAACTGTTCCACCAACTCTTCGGTACTGACGTATCCCTGCTGCTTAACCAGCTCAATAATCGCGTCATGACGTTGTGTCTGCTTCACTAGCTACTCCAGCATTTTTATGTTCGTTTTCGCGCATTCAGGGTATCTACCAGCGCCATCGCCAGCCCGACCAGCATGCCGGTCAGGTGGGCTGGAATAACGGCTGACTGAGTAAAGACCTCAATAACCAGCCAGATGACGGCAAAGGCCAGCAGGCCACGCTGCATCTGTAGCCCGCTGTCGGGATCCCGCTCTCCGCGCAGCCAGACATAGCCCATCAGCGCAAACACCGTCCCCGACAGGCCGCCAAACAGCGGGCCGGTAAATTTCGCCTGCATAAAGCCGCTCAGCAGGGTGGAGATAAGCGTCAGCGTCAGCAGCTTGCCGGTGCCGAGGCGTTTTTCCAGCGCACCGCCTAAATACCACCACCATAGTAGGTTAAAGAGGATATGCATCAAGGAGAAATGCAGTAGTCCATGCGTGAAATAGCGCCAGAACTCAAAGCGCTGCTCGGGTACGAGCGGCCAGCCAAGTACGGAAATCACCGGGCCGAAGCCTACGATATTCAGCAGCACAAAAAGCGCGATACACAGGCCGATAACGAGGAGGGTTAGCGGACCGGCACGCTCTTTGATGGTGGCGAAGAACGGATAGCGTTTATAGCTGAAGCTTACGCCGCTGTGGCCGGTGCTCCAGCTGGCGGCCTGATAGCGCGGGTCGCCAGGATTTGCGACAAACCTTTCCAGCTCTGCGCGCACAGTCTGCACCTGGCTTTCATCCGCCAGCCAGACATCGCTTTGAGTATGCTGCTGAATAGTAAGAATAACGCCCTGAGTTGCCATGTAATCGACAAAAGCCTGCGCAACGCGCGGGTTGGCGAAAGAGGTAATCATGATCATGAAAGTTTAACCAACTTCGTCTATTTACCCGTCATACTTCGAGCCGTAGGGGCACCGTCTTCACTCAGCTATTCGGCTCATCCATGAGCCTCACCCTTTCAGGGCCGCTGCTGGCAGCGTTCAAATCTGCTCCCGGCAGATTTGTCACCTCAGTCACTTACTTTATGTAAGCTCCTGAGCGTGAGCTCACTTGCCGCCTTCCTACGACTCAAATTATCCAGGGTAAAGCTTTTATTAGGGCAAGCAGTATACCCGCAGGGAGCGAAAACGGCTGAACTTTACGCGCCGTGAGCGACTTCGGCCGGGAAGTGACGGTGCCAGGCGTCAAAGCCACCGTCGATGCTATAGACCTGGTCATAGCCCTGCTGCAGCAGATATTGAGCGGCGCCTTTGCTGCTGTTGCCGTGGTAGCACATCACCATCACCGGCGTGTCGAAGTCGGTTTGCTGCATAAAATTCACCAGCGTGTCGTTGGTGAGGTGGTAAGCCCCCGGCGTGTGTCCCATGGCAAAGCTCTGCGGATCGCGGATGTCCACTAATACCGCCTGCTGCTGCTGGAGTTTCTGGTGTGCTTCTTCCACACCAATACATTCAAATTGATCCATGGTTTTACTCGTCGAGAAAGAAAGGAAACAAGGGGCATGTTAAGGCATAGCGCCCCGCTGGCGCTGATATTAACGCCAATATGTTATCCATATCACGTAGAAATGTTTTTATTTCGTTACCAAAGCGGACGAACACTTGCTATTATGAGCGATATCGAACATTTTTGAGCTTTAACGAAAGTGCGTGAGGGCAACATGGAAACCAAAGATCTGATTGTTATTGGCGGTGGAATCAACGGCGCCGGTATTGCGGCGGATGCCGCTGGCCGCGGGTTATCCGTGTTAATGCTGGAGGGACAGGATCTGGCCTGTGCCACTTCCTCCGCCAGCTCCAAGCTGATTCACGGCGGCCTGCGCTATCTGGAACATTACGAGTTTCGACTGGTCAGTGAAGCCCTGGCCGAGCGTGAAGTGCTGCTGAAAATGGCACCACATATTGCCTTCCCGATGCGCTTTCGTTTGCCGCACCGCCCGCATCTTCGCCCGGCGTGGATGATCCGTACCGGCCTGTTTATGTACGACCATCTGGGCAAACGCACCAGCCTCCCGGCTTCTGCCAGCCTGCGTTTTGGCGCAGACTCCGTGCTGAAGCCTGAAATCGTGCGCGGTTTCGAATATTCCGACTGCTGGGTGGATGACGCTCGCCTGGTGCTGGCCAATGCCCAGATGGTGACCCGCAAAGGCGGTGAGGTGAAAACCCGTACCCGCGCTATTAAAGCGACTCGTGAAAACGGCATGTGGGTGGTTGAAGCGCAGGACATTGATTCCGGCGAAACCTTCACCTGGCGTGCGAAAGGCCTGGTGAACGCTACCGGGCCGTGGGTGAAAACCTTCTTTGACGAAGGCCTGCAGTTGCCGTCGCCTTACGGTATCCGCCTGATCAAAGGCAGCCACATTGTGGTGCCACGCGTGCATACCCAGAAGCAGGCCTACATCCTGCAAAACGAAGACAAACGAATCGTGTTTGTAATCCCGTGGATGGATGAGTTCTCCATCATCGGCACCACGGACGTGGAGTACCACGGCGACCCGAAAGCGGTGCAAATTGACGATAAAGAAGTGAGCTATCTGCTGAACGTTTACAACGCTCACTTCAAAAAGACGCTAACCAAAGACGATATCGTCTGGACCTATTCTGGCGTGCGCCCGCTGTGTGACGACGAGTCGGATTCTCCGCAGGCCGTAACCCGCGATTACACCCTGGATATCCATGACGAAAACGGCCAGGCTCCGCTGCTGTCGGTCTTCGGCGGCAAGCTGACCACCTACCGTAAGCTGGCCGAGCACGCGCTGGATAAGCTTGAGCGTTACTACCCGAATATCGGCCCGGCCTGGACTAAAGAGAGCCGTCTGCCCGGCGGTGATATCGGCGGCGATCGCGATGACTACGCGGCAAAACTGCGCCGCCGTCACGGTTTCCTGACCGAAAGCCTTGCCCGCCGCCTGGCGCGCACCTACGGCAGCAACAGCGATCTGGTGCTGGGCGATGCCAAAAGCCTGAGCGATTTGGGCGAAGAGTTTGGCCATGAGTTTTACGAAGCCGAGCTGCGCTACCTGGTCGAGCACGAGTGGGTAAAATGCGCGGAAGACGCGCTCTGGCGCCGCACCAAGCTGGGTATGTGGCTGAATGAAGAGCAGCAGACTCGGGTGTCGCAGTGGCTGGTAAAGCAGGCGGCTAAGTCAGGGTTGTCACTGGCGTCTTAAATAGCTTTGAACCGGTAATATTGTTTTGGGCTTTCCCCTCACCCGAATCCTCTCCCTAAAAGTGAGAGGGCGGGGTGAGGGTTAGAACTCGTCTCCAGAATCTTTCCAGCTAAACCCCATACCCCATCATCTTCAGCAATTTCTGCGCATGCTGTACCGCGTCCTGACGATGCGCCACGCCGAGCTTCTGATACAGATTTCGGATATGCGTTTTGATGGTCGTTGCCGCGACGTCCAGCTCCCCGGCGATCTGCTCGTTGCTGTAGCCTGAGTAAATCAGCCCCAGTACCTGCCACTCTCGCTGCGTCAGCGGGCTGGTGCGGATAAGCTCCGGTACTTCCGGGTGGTTAAGCAAGCGGTTCACAAAGCTTTCGTCAAAGTGAGCAAACTTGTGGCGATGATGCTGGTTTATCTCGCGCAGGATGCGCTGAGCGCGATGCTGGTCCAGCTCCGGCAGCGTGTTGAGCTGAATGAGCTGGCGCAGCTGCTGCGCCATGGCTTCCCCTTCAATCACGAAGTGGCTGATGAACCCCGTGCGGTTTGCCAGCGACAGCGCTTCCAGCAGCACTCGCTGAGCGTCACTTTTACGCCCTGCCTGCCAGTAAAGCTGGTTTAGCAGCAGTAGGTTGCGGTTGAGGTCGCTCATCAGGCGCAGGCTGCGGGCATTTTCGTTTAGCTCTTCCAGCACCATTTCTGCCGGCTCGTACTCGCCCAGCAGGATTTGCACACGGGCGATGTTACGCCACTGGCTTTGCAGGAAGTGGTTATTGGCAAATTCAGGCTTTGGCGTCAGGCGCAGCCAGTTGGCCGCCGACTTCTTGTCCCCGGTCATTTGCCAGTAAATCACCCGCACCTTATCGGCGTTAGAGACCCAGTCGCTGTGCCAGGGACCGTTCCCAAGCAAATTTTCAAGGCGGTTAAGGTGATTCCGGGCATTATCCAGGTCACCACGCGCCAGAGAACACTGCACCAGCAGCGCCAGGCACTGCAGCTGTTGCTGTGGCTGGAAGCTGGAAAGCACCTCCATTCCGCTGCGTGCTGCCGCTTCGGCTTCATCCAGCCGTGCCCATGCCCAGAGCAGTTGAGCGCGGATGCGCTGCAGGAACTCATGCAGCGGCAGCTGTTCGAGGTGCTGTTCGCGGATCAGCACAAAAGCTTTTTCCTGCGTTTCCCAGGCGGCCTGCAGGAACCCCTGAGCCAGCAGAATCTCGCTTTGCTGAATCAGGCTCCATAAAGCGTAATGCCAGACATCGTGGCGGCGTGCCATCTGCTCTGTTTGCTGCATAACGGAGAGCGATTTAGTGAGATCTCCCTTGCAGTGCAGCACCTCGCCGTGAACCGAGGTGGCGACGATGCGGCTGTAAAAATTGGCCAGCGGCAGCATTTCCAGCGCCACCATTGCCAGACGTTCGGCTTCTGCCGGGTCACCCGCGTTGATGGCGACCTGGGCCCGCAGGGCGTTGAATTCGCCGTGCAGCGTGTCGTCGATAACTAAATTCATTTCCTGCTCGGCTCTCGCCAGCAGGGTGTTTACTTCGCTGTAGCGGTGCTGACTTTGCATCAGCCAGGCCTGCAGCAGCACAAGTTTGGGGTTTTCCAGCAGGCTTTCCCACGGCAGCGCCTTGAGCGACTCTTCCAGCAGCGTCAGTTCGCTATGGTTAAACAGCGCCCATGCGTGGCCCAGCAGAATATCGCGCAGCATATTGGCATCGCCCGCCGCCAGCGCGTGGTGGATCGCCTCGCTGGGGAAGCCTTGTTCCATCCAGCTTTTGGCCGCGGCGCGATGAATATCCGGCAGCTCTGCGGCCAGCTCCCACTGGCAGCGCTGGCGCAGGAAGCTGCCAAACAGAGGATGGAAGCAGAACCATTCGCCGGAGTCGTCCATGCGCTGCAGGAACAGGCCCTGGCGCTCGGTCTCTTCGAGACGCATCTGGCCATTTTCTTCGCCGGTCACCTGGACTATCAGCGCGTCATTCATCGAGCGCAGGATAGAGCTTTTTAACAGGAAGTTGCGGGTGTCGGCATCAACGTTATTCAGCACCTCATCCACCAGATAGTCTGAAAGATGGCTGGCGTTAATCCCCGACAGCCGGCGTGCGGAATGCTGGGCCGGCGTATTGCTCTGGCGAGCGGACAGGGCAATCAGCTGCAGGGCGGTGACCCAGCCAGCAACGTCATCACAAAGGCGGCTGCTGTCCGCTTGCTCGATAGGCGTTGCCAGGCGGTTATCAAAGAATTGTTTGGTTTCCTGGTGCGTGAAGGCGAGCTGCTGGCTGCCGATTTCCAGCAGTTGGTCGCGAACGCGGAGGTTGGCGATACCAAGCTGCGGCAGGTTGCGCGACAGGATCACCAGCGTCAGGTTTTCCGGCTGGTGGCGAATGAAAAAGCGCATCGCTTCATGAATCACCGGGTTGGCAATCAGGTGGTAATCATCAATCACCAGATACAGCGGTTTATCCCATCCCGCCAGCTCGATGAAAAGTTGGGAAAAAAGCGAGGACAGGCTGGCATATTGCCGTTTTTGCGCCATGATTTCGCTACTTATACAGTGCCCGCCGGTAGCGTGCTGCACGGCGGCAATCAGGTAGCTGGCAAAGCGCTCCTGCTGGTTATCGCCTTCGTCGAGCGAGTACCAGCCCAGCTCTTTTCGCCCGGCCGCCCACTGTGAGACCAGCGTCGTTTTACCATAACCGGCAGGGCTGGCGATCAGCGCTAAGCGGTAGTTGGCGGCGGTCGAAAGCTTCACCAACAGGCGATCGCGAACCACAGTGTTTTCCAGCCGAACAGGGCGACTTAATTTGGATGGGATTAACATAGTTGATCACTTCACTGTGTATAAATTTCCCCGGCATCATCCGCGCCGCAGGGCGGAATTACCGCGTTGCAGAAGGAATCATGGAGGGAAAAGTTCAAGGATGCGATTTTTTTTACGCTTCGTAATTAATGCTTACGGATAAGGTCGGCCAGAATGTCGCTTATTGCAAGGTTGTTGAACTTTCCGTGCTCGGTAAGTTGCACCCTGTCACAGTTCCATTTTTTTCATGAAGACGATTGCTCACTCCTTGCGCCGGCAAGACTGAAACCTGTTACATCGCCGCACAGAGTGGCAGAGATCACATTTTTCGCTCATCCTCGCTACTCCTCCCCGCCTAATCCGCGCCGGGATGAGGAAGTCACCCAGGCTGCCCGGCACACTAACGGGTAATGATTTTCGAACATTACAGGACCGATTTCCTATGTCACAGCCGATCTTCAGTAAAGAACAGTTCCAGTCCGCTCTGACGCGCCAGTGGCAGCGTTACGGCCTTAATGATGCCAGTGAAATGACCCAGCATCAGTGGTGGCACGCGGTTAGCGGCGCGCTGGCAGAGCTATTAGCGGCTCAGCCGGTAGCAAAACCTGAGAATAAACAGCGTCATGTTAACTACATCTCGATGGAGTTTCTGATTGGCCGCCTGACCGGGAATAACCTGCTTAACTTCGGCTGGTTCTCCGAGGTGAGCGACGTGCTGAAGGGTTACCAGATTAACCTCACGGATTTGCTGGAAGAAGAGACGGATCCGGCTTTAGGAAACGGCGGGTTAGGGCGCCTGGCGGCCTGCTTCCTGGACTCGATGGCTACGGTCGGGCAGTCGGCTATTGGCTATGGCCTGAATTATCAGTACGGCCTGTTCCGCCAGTCCTTTAAGGACGGCAAGCAGATGGAAGCCCCGGATGACTGGCAGCGCGGCAGCTACCCCTGGTTCCGCCACAACGGCGCGCTGGACGTGCAGGTTGGGGTCGGCGGCAAAGTGGTTAAAAGCGGGAAAAATCAGCGCTGGGAACCGGCCTTTATTTTCCAGGGCGAAGCGTGGGATTTACCGGTGCTGGGCTACCGCAACGGCGTGGCGCAGCCGCTGCGCCTGTGGCAGGCAAAACATGCTCACCCGTTCGATCTGACGAAATTTAACGACGGTGAATTCCTTAAGGCAGAACAGCAGGGCATCGACGCCGAGAAGCTGACCAAGGTGCTTTACCCGAACGACAACCATCTGAACGGCAAAAAGCTGCGCCTGATGCAGCAATATTTCCAGTGTGCCTGCTCGGTGGCGGACATACTGCGCCGTCATCATCTGGCGGGCCGCAAGCTCGCCGAGCTGCCGGATTACGAAGTTATCCAGCTCAACGATACTCACCCAACTATCGCAATCCCGGAGCTGCTTCGCGTGCTGATTGACGAGCATCAGCTTAGCTGGGATGACGCCTGGGCGATAACCAGCCACACCTTCGCCTACACCAACCACACCCTGATGCCGGAAGCCTTAGAGTGCTGGGACGAGAAGCTGGTTAAGGCGCTCTTGCCGCGCCATATGCAAATCATCAATGAAATCAACAAGCGCTTTAAGGTGCTGGTCGACAAAACGTGGCCGGGTGATGAAGCCGTTTGGGCGAAGCTCGCCGTGGTGCATAACAAACAGGTGCGTATGGCAAACCTGTGCGTGGTGGGGGGC
Source organism: Cedecea sp. P7760 (assembly GCF_013386425.1). Classification (NCBI taxonomy): domain Bacteria; kingdom Pseudomonadati; phylum Pseudomonadota; class Gammaproteobacteria; order Enterobacterales; family Enterobacteriaceae; genus Cedecea; species Cedecea sp. P7760. The sequence continues at coordinate 26,128 of NZ_JACARU010000025.1, forward strand.
TTTGCGGTTAACGGCGTTGCCGCACTGCACTCTGAGCTGGTGGTCAAAGATCTGTTCCCGGAATACCACCAGCTGTGGCCGAACAAATTCCACAACGTTACGAACGGCATTACGCCACGCCGCTGGATCAAGCAGTGCAACCCGGCGCTTGCCGGGCTGTTCGACAAGACGCTGAAGAAAGAGTGGGCGAACAATCTCGACGTACTGGAAGGGTTGGAGAAGCACGCCGATAACGCCAAATTCCGCCAGACCTGGCGCGAAATCAAATACCAGAACAAGGTGAAGCTGGCGGCCTTTGTGAAGGCTCGTACCGGGATTGTGATTAGCCCGGATGCGTTGTTCGATGTGCAAATCAAGCGTTTGCATGAGTACAAGCGCCAGCATCTCAACCTGCTGCATATCCTGGCTCAGTACAAAGAGATCCGCGAAAACCCGGAAGCAGACCGCGTGCCGCGCGTTTACCTGTTTGGCGCGAAGGCAGCTCCGGGTTATTACCTGGCAAAAAATATTATCTTTGCGATCAACAAGGTGGCCGAGGCGATCAATAACGATCCGCTGGTGGGCGACAAGCTGAAGGTCGTTTTCCTGCCGGACTACTGCGTGTCTGCGGCGGAAATCATGATCCCGGCGGCCGATATCTCCGAGCAGATTTCGACCGCGGGCAAAGAAGCTTCCGGCACGGGCAATATGAAGCTGGCGCTGAACGGTGCGCTGACGGTGGGCACGCTTGACGGCGCCAACGTTGAAATCGCCGAGAAAGTGGGTGAAGAGAATATCTTTATTTTTGGCCACACCGTCGAGCAGGTTAAAGCCCTGAAAGCCAAAGGCTATGACCCGGTGAAATGGCGCAAAAAAGATAAAGTGCTGGATGCGATCCTCAAAGAGCTGGAGCAGGGGAAATACAGCGAGGGCGATAAACACGCCTTTGACCAGATGCTGCACAGCATCGGCAAAGAGGGCGGCGACCCTTATCTGGTGATGGCGGACTTTACCGCCTACGCCGAAGCGCAGAAGCTCGCCGACAAGCTTTATCTCGACCAGGAGGCGTGGACGCGCGCGGCCATTCTGAACAGCGCCCGCTGCGGCATGTTCAGCTCCGACCGTTCAATTCGCGATTACCAGCAACGTATCTGGCAGGCAAAACGCTAAGGGAGCGCCATGGAACGTAAACGTCTTGATAGCGCCGCGCTGGCGGCCGGTATCAGCCCGAACTACATCAACGCCCACGGCAAACCGCAGGATATTCCTGCCGAGACAAAGCTGCGTCTGCTGGAGGCCATGAACCGCACCGTTGCGCCGAAGCAGTTACCCACGCCGGTGCCCGTTGTGCAGGTTTTCACTGCCGGGCAGCGGATGCAGCTGGTGCTGGAAGGCGAAGGGGAGTTTAGCTGGCAGCTGACTACCGAAGAAGGATATGTCCATCACGGGCATGCCTCCGGCGGCAAGAAGCTGGCGCTGCCGGGTAAGCTGCCGGAGGGATATCACTCTCTGGTGGTGACCCAGCAAAAGCAAAGCTGGGCTAGCCGCATTATCGTCGCGCCGCCGCGATGCTATGAGCCCGCTGCCTTGCTGCAGGGCAAAAAACTGTGGGGCGCGTGCGTGCAGCTGTATACGCTGCGTTCTGAGGCGAACTGGGGCATCGGCGATTTTGGTGACCTGAAGCAGATGCTGGCGGATGTGGCAAAGCGTGGCGGGGCATTTATCGGCCTCAACCCGATTCATTCGCTTTATCCTGCAAACCCGGAGAGCGCCAGCCCGTACAGCCCCTCGTCTCGCCGCTGGCTGAATATCATCTACATCGACGTTAATGCGTTAGAGGATTTTCAGAGCAGTAAAGCGGCGCAGGCGTGGTGGAAAAAATCCGCCGTCCAGCAACGGCTAAAAGCCGCGAGAGATGCCGAATGGGTGGATTACTCCGCCGTCACGGCCCTTAAAATTGCGGCACTGCGTCTGGCGTGGCAGCAATTCTCGCTGCGTAAAAGCAATGATGAGCAGGTTATCGAGTTTGACCGCTTCATCGCTGAAGGCGGTGAAGGACTTTTCTACCAGGCCGCCTATGATGCGCTACATGCCAGTCAGGTTAGCGAAGATGCTGGCCGCTGGGGCTGGCCGGTGTGGCCTGAGGGCTATCGTGATGCCCACAGCCCGGAGGTCAAAAAGTTCTGCGAGGTGCATCGCGATGAGGTTAACTTCTGGCTTTGGTTGCAGTATCTCGCCTGGCGTCAGTTTAAGGCGTGCTGGGATGCCAGCCAGCATGACGAGATGCCGATTGGCCTCTATCGCGATCTCGCGGTGGGCGTGGCGGAAGGCGGATCTGAAACCTGGTGCGACCGTGAACTTTACTGCCTGAAGGCTTCTGTCGGTGCCCCGCCGGATATTCTTGGCCCGCTGGGGCAAAACTGGGGCCTGCCGCCAATGGATCCCCATGTCATGGTCGCTCGGGCCTATCAGCCTTTTATCGAGCTGCTGCGCGCCAACATGACCCACTGCGGCGCGCTGCGTATCGACCACGTGATGTCGATGCTGCGGCTGTGGTGGATCCCTTACGGCGAAACGGCGGATAAGGGCGCTTACGTCCAGTATCCGGTCGACGATTTGCTGTCTATCCTTGCGCTTGAGAGCCAGCGTCACCGCTGCATGGTGATAGGTGAAGACCTTGGCACGGTGCCGGTTGAAATCGTCGGCAAGCTTCGCGACAGCGGCGTTTACTCTTACAAAGTGCTGTACTTCGAGCACGACGGGGAGAAGCAGTTTAAGGCGCCGGCTTCATGGCCGAGGCAGTCGATGGCGGTCGCCACGACGCACGACCTGCCAACGCTTCGCGGTTACTGGAACAGCGGAGATTTAACGCTGGGTAAAACGCTGGGTCTCTATCCGGATGAAGAGGTGCTGGCGGGGCTGTATGAAGACCGTGAGCGAGCTAAACAGGGCTTGCTGGAGGGGTTGCATAAGTACGGCTGCTTGCCGAAGCGGGCAGGGCATAAAGCAGCATTAATGACGATGACCGACACCCTCAACCGTGGCATGCAGCGTTACATTGCCGACAGCCATAGCGCGTTACTGGGGCTGCAGCCGGAGGACTGGCTTGATATGGCCGAGCCGGTGAATATTCCAGGGACCAGCGATCAGTATAAAAACTGGCGTCGGAAGCTAACCCGCTCGCTGGAGTCGATGTTTGCCGATGAACGAGTGAACAGGCTGCTGAAGGATTTGGATAAGCGGCGTAAGAAAGCGTAGGTACGTCTCAAGTTTCGCGATCTATCCCCTCTCCCTTCCAGGGAGAGGGTGAGGGTCAAACTAATAGTAAGAGTGCTCACCGCGCTGGTGTTCGGTCAGATCACGAACGCCTTTCAGCTCAGGGAACTCAGCCAGAAGCTGTTTCTCGATCCCTTCTTTCAGCGTTACGTCGACCATAGAACAGCCGTTACAGCCGCCGCCAAACTGCAGGATGGCATAGCCTTCGTCGGTAATTTCCATCAGCGTGACGCGGCCGCCGTGGCCAGCCAGCTGTGGGTTAACGGTGGCCTGCAGCATGTACTCAACGCGCTCCATCAGCGGTGCATCGTCAGACACTTTACGCATTTTCGCATTAGGCGCTTTCAGCGTCAGCTGAGAACCGAGCTGATCGGTAACGAAGTCGATTTCGGCGTCTTCGAGGTAAGGGGCGCTCAGCTCATCGACATAGGCGGTTAACTGCTCAAACGGCAGCGCCGTGTCGGTCGCTTCAACCGCATCCGGCGGACAATAAGACACACCACACTCCGCATTCGGGGTGCCAGGATTGATTACGAATACGCGGATTTGCGTCCCTTCTTCCTGATTTGCCAGCAGTTTGGCAAAGTGGGATTGTGCAGCATCGGAAATACGGATCATAACGATTGCTCAATAGTTGACTATTTTAGTCGGTTATAATACGCCCATCGTCGAGGGTCTACAAGGTTCGACACAGGCACCATACCTGGACAGTCGCCGCGCCCTGCTTTTTCAGCAATCGCGCTATCTCCGCAACAGTACTACCCGTCGTCACGACATCATCCACAATAGCCATATGGCGACCCGCCACCGGGATTTCAACCCTAAAGATGCCTTTCAAATTCCTCTTTCGCTCTTTGGCCGTTAGCGTGTGCTGCGCCGGTGAAGAACGTATGCGTTTGATGGCAAAAGGGAAATAATCGCAACCCAGCCAGCGAGCCAGTGGGGTAGCAATAAGTGCGCTTTGGTTGTAGCCCCGCCGCCACGCTCTGGCGTGATGTAAAGGCACGCTCAGCACGCTATCGGGCAGTTGAATACGTCCCTTTCGCCTGGATGCTAAAATGCGCAGCAGCAGCAGGCGTGCCAAAGCCGGGGCGAGCGAGGGCGTACCGGTAAATTTCAGGTGATGAATCACTGTGCTTAGCGGCGGCAGATAGTCGGTCACGTAGGTTATTGCGTCCCACTCGGGCATTCGTTGCAGGCAGCGACCGCAGGGCAAACTCCCGCTCAGGGCCGGCAAACCGCACTGTGGGCAGCAGGCCTGTGGCTGAACGAGCGAAGCGGTGCAGCATGAGCAAACCCCCCAGCCTGGGCAGGCAAGCGGTAACTGGCATAGCCAACAGCGGCCAGGGATTGTTAGCATAGCGTTCTCCTTGCTGATGAAAATGAGAACGGTAACCGATGAGCGACCTGTGGTGGCAAACAAAAGGTGAAGGGAATAACGATCTTGTGCTGCTGCACGGATGGGGGCTGAATGCCGGGGTATGGCACAACATAGAAGCCGAACTTGGCTCGCATTTTCGGCTGCACCTGGTCGACCTGCCGGGATACGGCCGGAGCAAAGGTTTTGGTTCACTGACGTTAGAGCAAATGGCTGACATTGTGCTGGCTAAGGCTCCTGAGCGGGCCATCTGGTTAGGCTGGAGTCTTGGCGGGCTGGTGGCTAGCCAGATAGCGCTTGCCAGGCCCGATCGCGTAAAGGCGCTGGTGACGGTAGCCTCTTCGCCGTGTTTTGCCGCCGCAGAAGGATGGCCGGGCATTAAACCGGACGTGCTGGCCGGGTTCCAGCGGCAGCTAAGCGAAGACTTTCAGCGCACCGTTGAGCGCTTTTTGGCGCTGCAAACCCTGGGCACGGAAACGGCGCGCCAGGATGCTCGCCTGCTTAAATCTATTGTTCTGGAACAGCCAATGCCGGATGTGGATGTGCTCAACGGCGGTCTTGAGATCCTGAGAACCGCCGACCTGCGTGCGAGTCTTGCAGAATCAGTTGTACCTCATTTGCGGCTGTATGGCCGGCTGGACGGGCTGGTTCCACGCAAAGTGGTTCCCCTGCTTGATGTCCTGTGGCCGCACTCCAGTTCACTTATTTTCGACAAGGCCGCACACGCGCCCTTTATCTCGCATCCGGCGGAGTTTTGCCAGGCGGTGCTGGAGTGGGAACAGCGTCTTACATAAAAGACGGGCGATAAAAAAGGCGGGGATGGCCCGCCTTCTCTCCTACCTCAGAGCCCAAAGTTCCCGGGCGCACTTTTTCCCCTCAGGGCAGCTTTTACAACTCCCCGTCAGGCAACTGCTCGGGTCTTCACTGATGCGCATTGCTTTGCCCATGGCTTCCAGGCGATCGAGCATCGCGGCCACCAACGGCAGGGGCGTAGCAAGCTGCTGGCTTATCTGTTTCGCTTCCAGGCGGCCCTGAAGCGCCAGGGCGTTACGGATATCAATCAGGCTTGCCATAATCGCTCCTTAGTGACAGTCGCCGGCGCTGCTTTGACAGCAGGATGACGGCGTTTTTCTGGTAGCCAGCAGTGAGACATCAACGCGGCTGCGGGCCCGGCGCAGGCCGCCCAGCAGCAGGACGTTGAACAACACGACCGCTATAATACAGATCAGGCTGAACCTTGGATGTTCGCTGAAGGTGACGCTTTGGTAATACAGCGTAGAGAGCGAGTAGGCGATGTTCAGCCCCCAAAGTACCGAGAATGTCATCCAGCCCCGGCTTGATTCGCGGGCAATCGCGCCCATCACCGAGATGCACGGAATATAGAGCAGGACGAAAATGAGATAGCTGTAGGCGGCGGCTTCGCTACCAAACTTGCTGCTCATGACGCCCATCGGCCCGGAGGACATTTCGCCGTCGCCTTTACTGGCCTCAATCGGGTTCGCCAGCACGCTCAGGCTAAAGGTGTTTTTCAGCCCCTGCCAGGTTTCATCGGCGGCGGCACCCAGCTCATCAAGCAGGTTAAAGCTGGCGGCATCAAACTCCTCGTTGTGGATATCTTCGGCGGTATAAAGGGTATTCAGCGTACCGACGACCACTTCTTTTGCCATCGCGCCGGTAAACAGCCCAACGGTGGCCTGCCAGTTGTCGTCGTGGACGCCAATCGGCTTAAGCAGGGGGGTCAACACCCGGCTGACGGAGGCAAGGGCGGAGTCATTTATGTTATCCACCGGCTTGCCGCTAAAGGAGAAGCTGTTCAGTGCGCCGATGAAAATACTCACAATCACGATGACTTTACCGGCGCGAAGCACGAAGCCTTTCAGGCGCTGCCAGGTCTGTAACAGCAGGCTTTTGAGGTGAGGGACGTGGTAAACCGGCAGCTCCATCACGAACGGTGAAGCTTCGCCGCGCATAATTGTGTGCTTCAGCATCAGGCCGGTAAGAATGGCCATTACGATGCCGAGGATGTAGAGCGAGAACACCACCAGCGCGCCTTGCTGACCAAAAAATGCGGCGGCAAATACCGCGAAAATTGCCAGGCGTGCGCCGCAGGACATAAACGGCGCCATCATGATGGTCATCAGCCTTTCGCGCGGAGCGTCAAGGGTACGGGCGCCCATCACCGAAGGTACGTTGCAGCCGAAGCCAACGATCAGCGGCACAAACGATTTACCCGGCAGCCCCAGCGACTGCATCAGGCGGTCCATCACGAAAGCCGCCCGAGCCATGTAGCCGGAGTCTTCGAGGAACGACAAGAACAGGTACATCATGCCGATTTGTGGCACCAGAGGCAGCACGGTGTTGATCCCGCCGCCGATGCCCTGGGCCAGGAAGATGGTCAGCCAGTCCGGGAAATGCAGCGTATAGCCAAGCCACTGAATGCCGTGAATAAATATCGCCACCGAGCCGGCGTCAAAAATAGGCTGCAGCGCCCCGCCGATGTTAATCGCCAGCAGGAACATCAGGTACATCACCAGCATAAAGATCGGCAGGCCGAGGTAGCGGTTGAGAATGATTTTATCCATCGCTACCGTCAGGTGGTTCGGCTCGGCGGTCATGCTGTTGCTGACCGCGTCGCAGACTGAAGCGATGCTCTGGTAACGCGCATCGGCAATCAGCAGGGCAGGATCGTCAACGGTTTCTGCGAGGCGCGCGCGGGCAGCGTCAAGTTTGTCTGTGGCATTGCCCGCATAAGCGAGGCTGTAGATATCACCTTCCAGCATCTGCAGCGCCAGCCAGCGGCGTTGTTCAACCGGCATTTCCTGCGGCATGTCCGCGGCCAGGCTTTCCGCCTCTTGCAGTAAAACCTGCGGATAGTGGACCAGTTCGCTTTTTTGGTTGGGCTGTTTGCGGTCAATGGCGAGCTTCAGGCTTTCAATGCCGCGCCCGCGGGTGGACACCAGCGGCACGACCGGGCAGCCAAGACGGGCGGCGAGCGCGTCGATGTCGATGCGAATGGCCTGCTTCTCGGCGATATCCAGCATATTAAGCGCGACCACGCACGGAATGCCCAGTTCGAGCAGCTGCAGCGTCAGGTAGAGGTTGCGCTCAAGGTTTGAAGCATCCACCACGTTAATAAGCAGGTCGGCGTCGCCGCTGAGGATGTAATGACAGGCAATTTGCTCATCGAGCGAAGTCTGCGACGAAATGGTGGTGAGCGAATAGGTGCCGGGCAAATCAACTAGCGTTACCTGGTGCTCAAGCGTGGAAAACTGACCTTCTTTGCGTTCTACGGTGACGCCAGCCCAGTTTCCCACGCGCTGGCGGGCACCCGTCAGCTGATTAAAAAGCGTGGTTTTGCCCGAGTTGGGGTTGCCGATTAAACCTATGGTTAAGTTTTTCATTTTGTTCGTGGACTTCGTTGAGTTTGCAAAAAGCGCGTACGCTCACCCGTCGTTAAACGACAGCTTCGATATTCACCAGCGCGAGATCTTTTTTGCGCAGCACCAGGCTTACGCGGCGAGTTTCGATATGAATAGGATCGCCCAGAGGCGCCACGCGAACTACGTTAAATGAAGATCCCGGCAGCATGCCGAGCGACAATAATTTCTGGCGATAAGCCGGGCTGATTTCATTGGCGAAACCGGTAATTTTCCACGCGCTATTCGGTATGAATTGCATAGGACCTACTTAGAGCTGGGCTCTGCATTGACGCTGACTGAATGAAGGCTTTATCCGCGAGCTATGCGCACGATAAAAGCTGATTACGGCATCGGAAGAAAGAGAAGAAATATCGTTCAACACAATGATAATGAGAATGGTTAACGTCGACAATATTTATTTTTCTTTCAAAATTTTACTGAAATTATTATTTAAGGGGCATTTAGGGCGCGTGGATTATTTATGGGGTTGCGAGATGTTTTGATTAATTGACTGAAAATTATAGTGATAATTTAATCGTGAAGAAGCGAGAGTGTTATTTTACTATTAACGATGTTACAGGAGTGATAATTACTGGTTTCTTAGTAGGATAAATATTGAAAATTGATTTAAATCAAAATTAAGTTATTTTTCTGCTTCTGGCGGGGCGGTGAAAAATAAATCCTCTCCCCGAAGGGAGAGGAAAGACAATTAACGCTTTTTGCCCATTGCCGCAGCCAGGGCATCCATCATGGCGCTATTTCCACCGCTGGCGTTGTCACGCCCGCGTGGTTTTTGCTGCGCTGCCGGTCTGCCTTTTTGCTCGCGAGGGGCGTTACCGCCGTTACCGCGACGGCTGCCGCTCTCGCCCGGCTGTTCGTCGAGGCGCATGGTTAAGGCGATGCGTTTGCGCTGCAGGTCAACCTCGAGCACTTTGACCTTCACGATATCGCCCGCTTTCACCACTTTGTGCGGATCGTCGATGAACTTGTCGGACAGCGACGAGATGTGAACCAGCCCGTCCTGATGAACGCCAATATCCACAAACGCACCGAAGTTGGTGACGTTGGTCACTGCGCCTTCCAGCACCATGCCCGGCGTCAGGTCGTTCATGGTTTCCACGCCTTCGGCAAACTGTGCGGTTTTAAACTCAGGGCGCGGGTCGCGGCCCGGCTTTTCCAGCTCTTTAATAATGTCCGTCACGGTAGGAAGCCCGAAACGCTCATCGGTGAACTGGCTGGCTTTGAGGTCGCGCAGCTCGCTGCTGTTGCCCATTAGATTCTGCAGCGCCTGCTGGGTTGCGGCCAGGATGCGTTCGACTACCGGATAGGCTTCCGGGTGAACGGTAGAGGCATCCAGAGGGTTATCGCCGTGGTTAATACGCAGGAAGCCCGCGCACTGCTCGAAGGCTTTTGGCCCCAGGCGGCTAACTTTCAGCAGCTGCTGGCGGTTCTGGAAGCGGCCGTTTTCGTCGCGCCAGGTGACGATATTCTGCGCCATCATGCGGGTCAGGCCGGCAACGCGGGTTAGCAGCGGCACGGAAGCCGTGTTCAGATCCACGCCAACGGCGTTTACGCAGTCTTCGACTACGGCGTCCAGTTTCCTGGCCAGCTGAGTCTGGCTGACGTCGTGCTGATACTGGCCCACGCCGATAGATTTCGGGTCGATTTTCACCAGCTCGGCCAGCGGATCCTGCAGGCGGCGGGCGATGGAGACGGCCCCGCGGATAGAAACGTCCAGGTCAGGGAACTCCAGCGCTGCCAGTTCGGAAGCAGAGTAGACGGACGCGCCCGCCTCGCTGACGATAACTTTCTGTGCGGTGACTTTCGGGAACTGTTTTTGCACATCCAGGAAGAAGCGCTCGGTTTCGCGGGATGCGGTACCGTTACCGATAGCGACCAGCTCGACGTTGTGCTTCTCGCAAAGTGCAGCCACGGCGACGGCGGCTTTTGCCGCCTGGCCGGTATGCGGATAAATGGTATCGGTGGCAACCAGCTTGCCGGTGGCGTCAACCACCGCGACCTTCACGCCGGTACGCAGGCCTGGATCGAGTCCCATCGTGGCACGCAGGCCGGCCGGGGCCGCCATCAGCAGGTCATGAAGGTTACGGGCGAAGACGTTAATCGCTTCGTCTTCCGCGCGTTCGCGCACGGTGCCCATCAGCTCGGTTTCAAGATGCATCAGCACCTTGATGCGCCAGGTCCAGCTCACCACGGCCTTGCGCCAGCTATCGGCTGGGGCGTTGTTCAGGCGCAGATTGAGATGGTTGATAATCAGCTGTTCGCAATAGCTCTCGCGCGGTGGCTCATCGAACTGCGGGTCGGCATTCAGCGACAGCTGTAATATGCCTTCGTTGCGCCCGCGGAACATCGCCAGCGCGCGGTGGGAAGGAATGGTGGCAATCGCTTCGTGGTGGGCAAAATAGTCGCGGAATTTCGCGCCTTCTTCCTCTTTGCCGCTGACAACGGCCGAGACCAGATGCGCATTTTTCCACAGGTAATCGCGGACTTTGGCCAGCAGCGCGGCGTCTTCAGCGAAACGCTCCATCAGGATGTAGCGTGCGCCGTCCAGCGCGGCTTTGGTGTCGACCACGCCTTTGTCGGCGTCCACGAAGCGGGCAGCTTCCTGCTCCGGGTCGTGTGAAGGCTCGTTCCACAGCAAATCAGCCAGCGGCTCAAGGCCTGCTTCGATAGCGATTTGCCCGCGGGTACGGCGCTTGGGTTTATACGGCAGGTAAAGGTCTTCGAGCTCGGTTTTGCTCAGCGTGCCGTTGATGGCACCGGCAAGCTCGTCGCTCAGTTTGCCCTGGTCTGCAATGGATTTGAGGATGGTCTGGCGGCGTTCTTCCAGCTCGCGCAGGTAGCTAAGACGAGTCTCCAGTTGACGCAGTTGCGTGTCATCCAGACCGCCGGTGACTTCCTTACGATAACGTGCGATAAACGGCACGGTATTCCCTTCATCCAGCAGGCGAACGGCAGCTTCTACCTGTTCGTTTCTGGCCTGAAGCTCACCCGCAATAATGCGGCAAAGCGAATCATTCATCATGGCTTTTCATCTGTGTAGTACGGAAAATTCAGCAAACAGTTATACGGATCGGGGCACGAAAATGCCAGCCACCGACCCCCGGATATTGGGTTTCAGACAGTTCTGTGCGAATTATTCAGGTTTAGGATACTCAATTTCATTGACGTACCACTGTGCTTCTCCCGCTGGAGTTTGCACCACGGCTAAATCGCCCACCTCTTTTTTGAGCAGCGCTCGCGCCATCGGCGAGTCGATAGAAATGTAGTCCTTGCGGCCAAAGATCTCGTCGTAGCCGACGATGCGAAAACGCAGCAGGTCGCCGTCGTCGTTTTCTATTTCGACCCACGCGCCAAAGAAGACTTTGCCTTCCTGCTGCGGCGAGTAATCGACAATTTTCAGCCGTTCCAGCGATTTAGTGATGTAGCGAACCCGGCGGTCAATTTCACGCAGGCGTTTTTTGTTGTACTGGTAGTCGGCGTTTTCGCTACGATCGCCAAGGCTGGCGGCCCAGGTCACTTTTTTGGTCACCTCAGGGCGTTCTTCACGCCACAGGTAATCCAGCTCTTTTTTGAGCTTTTCGTAGCCTTCACGGGTGATTAACGGCGTTTTCATCTTTTTGCCCTGCAGCCTGTAAAACCAGAGTGTGATTTAAACCGATGCTCAATGAAGAATGCAACCGGTGCATTTTGGGAAGCAAGTCACCAAATTTTGATTTAAAACGTTGATAACCGACTGTTTAATATGCTTTGTAACAATTTCGACTAGAATGTATACCAGAATTGACTGGTTGTATTAGCGCAGTTTTTTAAGAATACACACTCAACTGTTCGAGCCTTTGGGAGTACAAACGATGCAAGAGAACTATAAAATTCTGGTGGTCGATGACGACATGCGCCTGCGCGCGCTGTTAGAGCGTTATCTCACCGAGCAGGGCTTCCAGGTTCGCAGCGTCGCTAACGCCGAACAAATGGATCGTCTCCTGACCCGTGAATCCTTCCACCTGATGGTGCTGGACCTTATGCTGCCGGGCGAGGATGGTCTCTCTATTTGCCGTCGTCTGCGCAGCCAGAGCAACCCAATGCCGATCATCATGGTGACCGCGAAGGGTGAAGAAGTTGACCGTATTGTCGGTCTGGAAATCGGCGCGGATGACTATATTCCTAAGCCGTTTAACCCGCGTGAGCTGCTGGCCCGTATTCGTGCCGTACTGCGTCGCCAGGCCAACGAACTGCCGGGTGCGCCTTCTCAGGAAGAAGCGGTTATCGCGTTCGGCAAGTTCAAGCTGAACCTCGGCACCCGCGAAATGTTCCGCGAAGACGAGCCAATGCCGTTAACCAGCGGCGAGTTTGCGGTACTGAAAGCGCTGGTAAGCCACCCGCGCGAGCCGCTTTCCCGCGATAAGCTGATGAACCTGGCCCGTGGCCGTGAATACTCCGCGATGGAGCGTTCCATCGACGTACAGATCTCCCGCCTGCGCCGCATGGTGGAAGAGGACCCGGCGCATCCGCGTTATATCCAGACCGTTTGGGGCCTGGGCTACGTCTTTGTCCCGGACGGCTCTAAGGCATGAGGCGAGTTCGCTTCTCACCAAGAAGCTCGTTTGCCCGTACGCTGTTGCTGATCGTCACCTTGCTGTTCGTCAGCCTGGTGACGACCTATCTTGTCGTTCTGAACTTCGCGATTTTGCCGAGCCTGCAGCAGTTTAATAAGGTGCTGGCGTACGAAGTCAGAATGCTGATGACCGACAAACTGCAGCTCGAAGACGGCACCCAACTTGTGGTGCCGCCGGCGTTTCGTCGCGAAATTTACCGCGAGCTGGGTATTTCGCTTTACTCCAACGAGGCGGCGGAAGACGCGGGTCTGCGCTGGGCACAGCACTACGAGTTTCTGAGCCAGCAAATGGCGCAGCAGCTCGGCGGTCCGACCGAAGTGCGCGTTGAGGTGAATAAAAGCTCGCCGGTAGTGTGGCTGAAGACCTGGCTGTCGCCGAACATCTGGGTGCGCGTGCCGCTGACCGAAATTCATCAGGGCGATTTCTCCCCGCTGTTCCGCTACACGCTGGCAATAATGCTGCTGGCGATAGGCGGCGCGTGGCTCTTTATTCGAATACAAAACCGACCGCTGGTCGACCTGGAGCACGCCGCGCTACAGGTCGGTAAAGGAATTATTCCCCCTCCACTGCGCGAATATGGTGCTTCGGAAGTGCGGTCGGTGACGCGGGCGTTTAACCACATGGCCGCGGGCGTAAAACAGCTGGCCGACGACCGCACGCTGCTGATGGCGGGCGTCAGTCATGACTTGCGTACGCCGCTGACGCGTATTCGTCTGGCAACCGAAATGATGGGGCAGGAAGACGGCTATCTGGCCGAGTCGATCAACAAAGATATCGAAGAGTGTAATGCGATTATCGAGCAGTTTATCGACTATCTGCGCACCGGGCAGGAGATGCCGCTGGAAATGGCAGATCTTAACAGCGTGCTCGGCGAAGTGATTGCTGCCGAAAGCGGCTACGAGCGTGAAATCGACACTGACCTGCAGGACGGCGAGATCCGCCTCAATATTCACCCGCTCTCTATCAAGCGTGCGGTGGCGAATATGGTGGTGAACGCGGCGCGCTACGGTAATGGCTGGATCAAAGTCAGCAGCGGCAGTGAGCTAAACCGCGCCTGGTTCCAGGTGGAGGACGATGGCCCGGGCATTGAGCCCGATCAGCTCCAGCATCTGTTCCAGCCGTTTGTGCGTGGCGACAGCGCCCGCAGTACGAGCGGCACCGGGCTGGGCTTAGCTATCGTGCAGCGAATCATCGACAATCATAACGGAATGCTCGATCTCGGGAAAAGCGAGCGCGGCGGGCTGCGTATCAGAGCCTGGCTACCGTTGCCGATAGCCCGGGTTGTGGCCCATAGAGAAAGCTGAGTTGTCGTCAGCTCAATAAAAAACGAACCCCGAGAGGTTCGTTTTTTTTCGCCTTAGTTTTCTGGATTACAGCTTAGGACCGGCTGCTACCAGTGCCGCACCTGCTGGGGTGTCGGTGTACTTCTCGAAGTTTTCCATAAACAGCTTCGCCAGCTGTTCAGCTTTTTCCTGCCACTGCTCCGGAGAGGCGTAGGTGTTACGCGGATCCAGAATCTGGGGATCAACGCCCGCGAGCGAAGTTGGGATCGCGAGGTTAAACATCGGCAGGGTAAAGGTTTCTGCGTCGTCCAGCGAGCCGTCGAGAATAGCGTCGATGATCGCGCGAGTATCTTTAATCGAGATGCGTTTCCCGGTGCCGTTCCAGCCGGTATTCACCAGGTAAGCCTGCGCCCCGGAAGCCTGCATACGCTTCACCAGCACTTCTGCATACTGCGTTGGGTGCAGCGACAGGAACGCCGCGCCAAAGCAGGCGGAGAAGGTTGGCGTTGGCTCGGTCACGCCGCGCTCGGTGCCCGCAAGTTTAGCGGTAAAGCCAGACAGGAAGTGATACTGCGTCTGGTTTGCGGTGAGGCGTGAAACCGGCGGCAGCACGCCGAAAGCGTCGGCGGTCAGGAAGATAACTTTGGTGGCGTGTCCCGCCTTCGACACCGGCTTAACGATGTTGTCGATATGGTAAATCGGGTAGGAAACGCGGGTGTTTTCCGTTTTGGACGCATCATCAAAGTCGATAGTGCCGTCGGCACGGACGGTGACGTTTTCCAGCAGCGCATCGCGGCGGATGGCGTGATAAATATCCGGCTCTGCTTCTTCCGACAGGCGAATGGTTTTGGCATAGCAGCCGCCTTCGAAGTTGAACACGCCGTCGTCGTCCCAGCCGTGCTCATCGTCGCCAATCAGGCGGCGTTTCGGGTCGGTGGAAAGCGTTGTTTTACCGGTGCCTGACAGGCCGAAGAACACCGCCACATCACCTTTTTCACCGACGTTTGCCGAGCAGTGCATGGAAGCGATGCCTTTCAGCGGCAGCAGGTAGTTCATGATGGAGAACATGCCTTTTTTCATCTCGCCGCCGTACCAGGTGCCGCCGATAAGCTGCATGCGTTCGGTCAGGTTAAACGCCACGAAGTTTTCGGAATTCAGGCCCTGTTCTTTCCAGTTCGGGTTGGTACATTTAGCGCCGTTCATCACCACAAAATCAGGCTCAAAGGTTTCCAACTCTTCGTCCGTGGGGCGAATAAACATGTTCTTAACGAAATGAGCCTGCCAGGCAACTTCGGTAATAAAGCGTACAGAAAGGCGAGTATCAGCGTTGGCGCCGCAGAAGGCGTCGATGATAAACAGGCGCTTGCCGGAAAGCTGCTGCGTGACCAGGCCTTTCAGATCGTGCCAGGTTTCTTCAGAAAGCGGTTTATTGTCGTTTTTGCCTTTTCCGTTGTCTGACCACCACAGCGTGTCGCGGGTGGTGTCATCGCGAACGATGTATTTATCTTTTGGAGAGCGGCCGGTGAAGATGCCGGTATCAACGGAAACGGCACCTAAGGTGGTGACCACGCCGCGCTCAAAACCTTCCAGTTTTGGGTCGAGCTCTTCGCGGTAGAGGGTATCGTAATCGGGGTTATAGACGACTTCGCTGACGTCATGAATGCCATAAGCCTTGAGATCTTGCGGGGTTATGCCTTTAACTCGCATTTCACTGCTCCTTAGCCAATTTATACTGCCTGATATTGTAGGGTTGTTTAGGGGGGGTAACCGCGACCACTATCATAAATTTACTCGCCTGCTTAAATTTACAGGGGAAATGCTTAGGGGATGCCGCAGCGGGGGCAGAGTATGGCAGGAATTCACGGGCTCTCGGGGAAAATATGGCGAATATGTTAACAATTAGGATAAAAACGGAGAACTTTGTGAATGAACGCGCTCTCATACGCAACGCGATGAAACAAGACCGTCATTTGCAGGTCGCAGCCTGCCGTTACACTCAGTCAAAAATCAGCTAATAAGGGATGACTACCATGTTCGTGTCCGAACCGTTACCAAAGGCAACCCGCTGGGGCATTTTGCTGGTGGGGTTTCTTTTAGGCGTGGTGCTGTACCTCACCGAGGGAAATCGAGGCAGCGGCATCTGGCTGCAGGGAGATAGCCAGGCCCTGTACCTTCGTTCTCTCTCCGTGGTGTTCGCAACGACGCTGGCGCTTATCGCTGTACGTTTTAATGGCCTACGGTTCTGGGGGCTGGCGCTTATCCCGCTGCCGGTGGTGGCGCTGATGAGCGGCTGGGTTAACTGGACGACTCAGGGATTGGAGAGTTGGGATCGCCACGATATTGTGCTGGGGTACCAGTGCTCGCTGGCTGCGATGCTCTTTTTAGCCTTGCCGTGGCTGCAGGGACGTCTGCGTTCGAGCGGTGGCTGGGGAGGCTGGCAGGCATTTTACGGTCAGCTCTGGCGTAACGGCATTACGCTGCTGCTGACCGGGCTGCTGGTGCTCTTTTTCTGGGGCGTGCTGGCGCTGTGGGCCGGGTTATTCAAGCTGGTGGATATCACCTTCTTCGACACGCTGTTCTTTAGTTCTTCGGCCTTTGCCTGGATTGCGACCTGTACGGCGGCGGCGCTCGCCGTGACGCTTTGTCGTGACCAGACGCGGGCGATTAACGCGGTAAAACACTTCTTCAGCGTCTTTGCGACCGGCCTTTTGCCGCTGCTGTCGCTGATCTCGCTGATGTTTTTGGCGACGCTGCCGGTGGTTGGCCTCGGGTCTATTTCACAGCATGTGTCCTGCAATGCGTTGCTCAACACCCTCACGTTGATGGTGATGGTCGCCGCCGCGGTGGCCTGGCATCCGGAAAGAGAAACCCGGCCTTATCCAGCCTTGCTGGACGGGGCGATTAAGCTGACGTTGCTGCTGTCTCCTGTTTACGCCCTGCTGGCGAGCTATGCGCTGTGGCTGCGTGTTTCGTCGTACGGCTGGACGCCATCGCGTGTTTATGCCGCGCTTATCACTCTGACGGTGCTGGTCTGGGCCTTCGGCTACGCGGTAACGTTAATTCGTCAGCGTCGGAAGGCCATTTTACAGCCGGGATGTATCAATCGTGCGGTGCTTTTACTGGCTTTGATCCTGCTAGTTGCCGTCAATTCCCCACTTTTAGACCCTTACCGCATCAGCGTGAATAACCAGATGGCGCGTTATCATAGCGGTGTTCTGAAGCCAGAAAAGATGAGTCTGACGATGCTGCAATCGTCCGGTAGACGTGGCTATGACGCGATGCGAGAACTGCAAAAAGATCCGGCATTTGTTGCCAGCCCGGAACGTAAAAAGCAGCTCGAAATGCTGCTTAGTGACAGAAAATCGGGCGGGGCTGCGACGATGAAGCTTACCGTTGAGTCGCTGCGTCAGCGCATCGTGCTGGCAGATAAAAATCGCGTGCCGGAAAACTCGTGGTGGCAGGCGATGGTAAAAGACGAAAGCTATCAGGCTCGGGAGTGCCTGGACGATGAGGATAAATGCCTGCTGGTCGGGATGGATCTGAACGGCGATGGTCAGGATGAATGGCTGCTGTGCCAGCCGGAAATGAACTACTGCAAGGTTTACGGAAAAATGGGCGACAGCTGGAAGGATATCGGGCAAGCCCGGGATCTGGATAAAAACCAGATGATGGCCGCGTTAAAGCAGGCGGCTTCCGAAGGCAAGCTCACGGCCGCACCTAAGGTATGGCAGGACGTGATGGTTCAGGGACAGCGGATCAAAGTCGATTATTATCGCTAAAAAAAACGCCTCCGATTAGGAGGCGTTTCAGCTAATTAGTGAACCTGTGGATCTGCCGGAGAGGCATTGTTGCGGATTGCCGCTATGTCCATTGAATCAAATACATAGTGGCTGCCGCAGTAATCACAGTTCATGTCGATTTCGTTGTCTTCCGCCAGAATGCTGTCGATTTCTTCATCCGGCAGCGTGCGCAGCGCATCGGCACAGCGTTCGCGGGAGCAGGTGCACTTGAACTCTACGTCCTGCGGATCGTACAGCGTGACTTCTTCTTCGTGGTAAAGGCGCCATAACACATCGTTCGCCGGCAGCGTCAGCAGCTCTTCTGCCTTTATAGTTTCGGTCAGCGTGGCCAGATGGTTGAAGTCGTCGGTCTCGGCGTTTTGCGCCGGGAGAACCTGCAGCAGCATGCCGCCTGCCGCCGCTTTACCTTCCACTTCACCGGTACGAATAAACAGGCGAGTTGGCAACTGCTCGGAACGCATGAAGTAATCTTCCAGGCAGGCGGCCAGGGTATCCCCCTCCAGCCCGACCACGCCCTGATAGCGCTCGCCTTCGCTTGGGCTGATGGTGATAACCAGATAGCCGTTGCCGACCAGGTCTTTTAACGCCGCATCAGCCGGAATCTCACCCTGGACGCGAGCTACGCCGCGCATTTGCTGTTTGTTGTTCCCGTTGATCACGGCCAACGTCATCGGGCCATCGCCCTGAAGCTGAACGGTGATGTCGCCGTCAAACTTCAGCGTGGCGGTCAGCAGGCTGGTGGCAACCAGCAGCTCGCCGAGGATATTTTTGACCGGCTGCGGGTAGTCATGATTTTCCATGATCTGCTGCCAGGTTTCAGAAACCGTCACCAGCTCGCCGCGAACGGCGTAGTTTTCAAACAGATAGCGGTGTAGTTGGTCGTGTTGAGTCATCGTCATCTCTCTTGCTGGTAGGCGGATTTACGCTTCGCCACCGTGTTTAAATTTCATCAAATCTCGCCGCTCTTTTTTATCCGGGCGGCGATCGGGGTGGGGCATGGTTAGCGCGTTCATTTTGCGTGCCAGCGCCACTTTTTCCCGCTTGGCGATACTTTCCGCCGTTTCTTCATAAAGCTGAGTGGCTTCCGTGGCCGGCCTGCGCTGCCCGGTAATCGCGAGTACGTTAACGGTGCGTTCGTCATTGCCCTGACGTAGCGTGAGAACCGCGTTCAGCTCAACCAGCTTACTGGGTTTGCTACGCTGGCCGTTGTAGTGCACTTTTCCGCCTTCAATCATTTCCCGCGCCATGGCCCGGGTTTTGTAAAAGCGTGCGGCCCACAGCCATTTATCCAGGCGTACGCCTTCGGCTGCTTTTTCTTTCATTACGCCTCCTTAAACGGAAAGCGACGGGATCAGGCGGCGGTAATCGCTAAGGCCAGGGTGGCGCTCAAACGTTTTTTCCGCTTCGCCTGAATCCGGGTTGAGGACGCCGAAGCAGTAGCGAATGCCAAACTTCGCTGCGGCATCAAGAATCGCTTCGCTGTCGTCGATAAATACCGTTCTGGCCGCGTTGAACCCGGTATGTCCGGCTACCGCCTGCCATAAACGCTGATCTTCTTTCGGATAACCAAATGTGTGGGTAGAAAGCAATAAATCAAGGTGCTTACCCAAACCCGTATGTTCAAGCTTCACCGCCAGATTGTGCGGGTGCGCGTTGGTGAGCAGAATACGGCGCTTGCCGCTGGCTTTTGCTGCCTCAAGAAACGGCACAGTATCTTCACGTAGCGCGGCTTTTGGCCCCTGCTCGGTGGTCATCGCACAGATATCCAGCCCGAGGCGCTCGCTCCAGTAATCGAGACAGTACCAGTTTAGCGTATGCTGCACGGCGTGGTATTCGCGAGAAATCAGTTGATGTGCTTCCTGCAGCGGAATGCCGCGCTGGAGGCTAATGGTTTCCGGTACCAGCTTTTTCCAGAAATGGTTATCAAAGGCCAGGTCCAACAGGGTCCCGTCCATATCCAGCAGCAGGGTGTCAACGTCCTGCCAGGCGATAGCACCAGACATAGCTTTAGTCTCGATTGAGGGAAAAATAGCGTACCAGGGTAGCACAACCCGGTACGCAAAGTTTACCCGTAACGGCTACCTCAGCGGTGAAGGCGGGGTCAGCGTGGGATTGAGGCAGCTGTCGTAGTAACGCTGAATTTCGGCCAGCCTCGTGCTGGCACGACGATAGCGGATGACGGCCAGAACGCCGTTTATCGCAGCACAGACCAGCATCGCAATGAGCATCAGAGAAATGCTGATGTAGCTCCACAGGCTATGCGTATCGGAGATTCGGTGCAGCGTGACGTGCTGGGTTCCGTTGGCGTCGGTATAAATACCGGTAATGATCCCTTCGGCGTGGAACGGCGTTTGCAGCAGCATTTCTGCCAGCCGCTGGAATTCGGTCCACTGCTCCTGAGCCGGGAAGTCATACAGCGACATTGGCGGCAGCGGCTGATCCACGAGATCGCCGCCTTCATCATTGATAATGACATAGCCGCCGGGGGCTGGGCTGTTCAGCGACTGTGCAGCGCGCGCGGTTTCACGAATAAAGAAAGGTGCGGTGGAGGTGGCCACGAGGTTATCCAGCGACTCTGCGCTAACCGGCCGTAGCAGGACATTTACCCCGGTCAGTTTTCCTGAATCGGCACGTTTGATGAGCGAATCCCAGTCTTTGGTATTGCCCAGGTTCACCAGGGCATTTTTAAGGCGAACGCACTCTTCTTCTGCGGTACACAGCGCCTGAGTTTTTTTCACAATCCCGGCAAAATCATCCAGCAAAACCATGCCTGATTTCTGGATGGCATCGGCCAGCTGCGGGTTCACTTTACTGTCGCCCTCACCCCCCTGAGGATGCAGTTGCCCGCTGACTGCCCTGGTCAGGGCTACCGCTTTGTCCATGATTTCAGACTCCGGCAGCGGCAGAGGGCGCGCGGTATTCCAGATTATTTGTGAGCAGTCGAACGGCGTGAACGGGAAGCTTTGGCGAGCGTTATAGCTGCCGGGGGTGTGAATATTACACATCCCTGTTCCCTTCACTCTTAGAGTATCGCCCACCTGCAGCTTGTACTTTGCGAGGTCCTGTACGCTGCTCGCCTCGATGGACTGAGCCCCTTTTAGCCACGAGGCGCTAAGTTTGATGGGCATTTCCAGCGGAACCCAAATAGTCATCATCAGCAGGACCAGCAGCGCACCGGCGGAAATTAACAGGTTACGCACCCAGTGCTGAAGCGGGAAGTTACGCACTTCGTCATGCAGCGAAAGGAAGCGGCCCTGACGCACCACATGGCGGTCGAGATAGATATCAATGTCGGTTTTCTGGCCCAGGTCCTGGGTCACAAACGGCTGCCAGTGCGGCGGATAAATCAGGTCGATAATGCCGAGCGAGATATTGTTCATCTGCTCCTGGTTTGATTCGCCGAACAGCCCCCAGCGCTTAGGCGTGCCGCGCAGGCAGTGGATTTCGCGCAATGCCGTTTTTGCCGGCGGCGCAAAAAGCCCCCACAGCCCGGCGGCAATCAGCAGGACGGCACCGCCAAGAAGCCATGGCAGAAACACCGGAGGCGTAACCAGGCTCAGGAAGAGCATGATAAACGCGATGCAGATAAGCGCCGCTTCGCGCACGCCGTCCGGGCGGCTCAGGGAATATTCTTCCTGCGTTTCCTGGCGGATATTCAGCAGCTCTATCTGTTCACTTTCTTCACCACGGATCGACGCCTGGGTGCCGGAATAACCCTCGATGGCGTACTGCTGCGTGTCCAGCGTATCGTTTTGTAGGGTATTGCCGTTGAGCGAAATCACCAGCGGGATGCTGCTCGTGCGGATAAGCTCCACGTCGTTATCGTTGGTGATGAACTGTTCCCAGAACGGCGGCAGATGGACTTCAACAGAATCGAGGTAATAGCGCCATTTATTGGCGTCATCGGCAGAGAGGCCGTAGCGGGTTATCGACCGGGTCAGAGAAATAACCGTATTGCTTTGCGCCGTCAGCGTCAGCTTGGGCAGCGGATTACTTGCGCCAGACGGGCCGATCAGCTCCTGAGAGCGGGAATAGCGCTCGAGATAATTTTCGACGGCTACGCGTTCTTCCGGAGTCAGCTTGCGCGTTGTTGAACCGGAGAATGAACGATCGTGCGAAACCCGGGCTCGCAGCCGCAGGCTTCGCCAAATTAGCCATCCGGCAATCAGCGTGCAGGCCAGCATAGCAGCTAACAGAAATAATAAGGTGCTCATGCTTTCCCCATCAAACAATCGTCTTTTTCATCAAGCTCGGCAAAAGGTCGGCCTTTCAAAAATTTTAGAGATCAGAAGTCATTATCGGCAGGTAAAGGCACAAACTTGAGCTTTTTTTAGGGCGACCAACCTGCAGTAACACAATGTTAGCAAAGCGACTTCGACTGAAATACAAGTAAATTCCTATTCAATACTACCCGTCTTGACAGGGGGGCGCATTACGTGTTTTGGAAAAACATACGTTACAAAAATGTAAATAATAGCCAATGCTCGTTGCACGATATGTGCGGCATGCCGCACAATAAGTTACCTCTTTCACTGTTGATCCCGGCCACATGAGCAAATCACTAAAAAAACCAACGATTTTACATGTCGAAACCGTGGCGCGTTCGCGGTTGTTTAATGTCGAAACGGTGGACCTGGAGTTCAGCAATGGCGTTCGTCGCGTCTATGAACGGATGAAACCTTCTTCCCGCGAGGCGGTGATGATTGTCCCTATTGTTGATAACCACCTGATCCTAATCCGTGAATACGCCGTCGGCACAGAATCCTATGAACTGGGCTTCTCCAAAGGGCTGATTGACCCCGGTGAAACCGTGTTCGAGGCCGCCAACCGCGAGCTGAAGGAAGAGGTTGGCTTTGGGGCAAACCAGCTCACGTTTTTGAAAAAACTGACGATGGCCCCGTCCTATTTTTCCAGCAAAATGAACATCGTGATTGCAGAGGATCTGTATCCCGAGTCGTTGGAAGGGGACGAGCCGGAAGAGCTGCCGCAGGAGCGATGGTCGCTGGACAAGATGATGGATTTGCTGAATGAAGATGATTTCAGCGAGGCGCGTAACGTCAGTGCGCTCTTCCTTGTTCGGGAATGGTTAAGACAGCAGGGCAGGCTGTAAGCCAAACTGCAAAAGAATTAAAAAGGGCCGCTTTATGCGGCCCTTTCATATTGATGACAAACAGCCGAAAAACGTGGTTTTCGACTGTTTGGGGTAAATCAGAGAATATAATCCATTGTTTTTATTAGGCCGGAGTGGAAATTTTTGAGAACAATGGACTTTGCCGTTAGTTTCAAAGGGCCGCGATGCGGCCCTTTACTATTTTGCACAGGACTAGAACAGCTCGTGCGTTTCCCCGTTATCGATAATCGTGGTGCCGACCTCATGTACAGCCTGCTGTGTAGGCTGCGTGCCTTCAATGAAGTACTCTTCACGACTGTTGCCGCCGTTGGCCAACTGGCCTGTACTGCGGTCGATATTCACGGTGACGATGCCCGGTGGCGGCGTCAATGTCTCTTCCGGTACCCCTGCCAGCGCAATTTTCATGAAATCATCCCAGGCTGGCTGAGCGCTCTTCGCGCCGCCTTCGTAGCCGGAGATCTGGTCTTTGATTGCGCCAGATGCGGTGGTGCGGCCAAGGTCACGACGGTGATCGTCAAAGCCAATCCAGACTGACGTTACGACGCCGGGGCCATAGCCGGAGAACCATGCGTCTTTAGAACTGTTGGTGGTCCCGGTTTTGCCGCCGATATCACGACGTTTCAAATCCCGACCCGCACGCCAGCCGGTTCCCTGCCAGCCCGGTTCACCGTAAATGTTGCTGTTCAGCGCGCTTTTGATCAGGAACGACAGCGGCGTGTTGATCACGTGCGGGGCGTATTCCTCAGCCTGCGCCTTAGCAACCAGAGAGCTGTTAGCCTGTTCAAGCTGCGGCATTGGAACGCTGCTGTTTTGTGGCGCCTGCGAGACCGCCACGTCTTCTACGTCCTGATTTTCCAGCACCGTTGATTTCGCCGTGTCGCCGTAGATAACCGGAATATCGCAGCTTGCGCAGGCGACTTTAGGTTTCACTTCGAACACTGTGTTGCCGGTGTCGTCAACGATTTTGGTGATGTAGTAAGGGTCGACCAGGAAGCCGCCGTTAGCCATAACCGAGTAGCCGCGCGCCACCTGCATTGGCGTAAATGACGCGGAGCCCAAAGCCAGTGATTCGGTATGAACTATGTTCGCGGCCGGGAAACCAAAGCGCTGCAGATACTCAGCGGCGTAATCCACGCCCATCGCTCGCATCGCTCGTACCATCACAACGTTCTTGGACTCACCAAGGCCCTGGCGCAGGCGAATTGGCCCGGCATATTGTGCCGGTGAGTTTTTCGGCCGCCAGTCGGAGCCTGCCCCGGCATCCCAACGCGAAATAGGCACGTCGTTAAGGATGCTTGCCAGCGTCAGGCCTTTATCCATTGCCGCGGTGTACAGGAAAGGTTTGATGTTTGAACCTACCTGACGCAGCGCCTGGGTGGCACGGTTAAATTTGCTTTGGTTAAAGTCGAAGCCACCAACCAAGGCCAGGACGGCACCGTCGTGTGGATTGAGCGAGACCAGCGCGGAGTTCACGTCAGGCACCTGGCCAAGCCACCATGCATCATCCACTTTTCGAACCCAAATCTGCTGGCCTGCCTGAACCACGTCGGTCACCTTGCGTGGCGTAGCGCCTTGGGCGGTATCTGAGCGATATGGGCGAGCCCAACGCATGCCGGGCATGCCAAGCGAAACGGAGCTGCCGTCTGCCAGCATCGCCGTCGCCTCTTCAGACGCTGCGCGAGTGACCACTGCCGGGAGCAGCGGGCCATAAACCGGCAGGTTTTTCAGCGAGTCGACGATTTTTTTCTCATTCCAGGCACTTTCGCCCACTTTCCACAGCACGTTTGACGGGCCGCGGTAGCCGTGGCGCATATCGTAGGCCATGACGTTATTGCGAACGGCGTCTTGCGCACCCTGCTGAATCTTGCGGCTGAGGGTGGTGTAGACCTTGTAGCCGTCTTCGTAGGCTTTGTCGCCGTAGCGGCTGACCATGTCCTGGCGCACCAGCTCTGACAGATAAGGCGCGGAGAAGGCGATTTCAGGCGTGTGGTAGCTGGCGTCGATAGGCTGACTGCGCGCTTCGTCATACTGGCTCTGGCTGATATAGCCTTCGCTCAGCATACGCGACAGCACCACGTTGCGGCGTGAGGTTGAACGGTCCATGGAATAGAGCGGGTTAAAGGTTGACGGGGCTTTAGGCAGCCCGGCAATCACCGCAATCTCGCTCAGGGTCAGCTGATCGACCGTTTTACCAAAATAGACCTGGGCGGCAGCGCCGACGCCATAGGCGCGGTAGCCGAGGTAGATTTTGTTCAGGTAAAGCTCAAGGATTTCATCTTTGCTCAGCATCTGCTCGATGCGTACGGCAAGGAAAGCCTCCTTGATTTTACGCATCAGGGTGCGTTCCGGGCTCAGGAAGAAGTTACGTGCCAGCTGCTGTGTAATGGTGCTTGCACCCTGAGAAGCATGGCCAGAGAACAGCGCCACGCTTGCTGCACGGAAGATACCCACTGGGTCAACGCCGTGGTGCTCGTAAAATCGGCTGTCTTCGGTCGCGATAAACGCTTTTACCATCACCGGCGGAATTTGGTTCAGGGTCAGCGGAATACGGCGTTTCTCGCCGTACTGAGCAATGAGCTCGCCGTCAGCGCTGTAAACCTGCATTGGAATCTGCAGCCGCACGTCTCTTAGGGTCGCAACGTCCGGAAGCTGGGGCTCAATGTATTTGTATAAGCCGTAAATCGAGCCGGCTCCCAGCAGAACGCAACAGACTGCAAGGATTAATAAGTACTTTACGAACTTCACCTTAAATTTCCCATTAGGTTTCAATTGGGCAGTTTCTAAACAACCGCGCGGTAGTATAAAGGCAAGCCAGAAGCTTTGATATACCCGTTACTGTTTCGGGATCAGGGCTGTTCATCATCCGGATAAGGAGATCGAAACCATGATGTTTCCTGGTTGGAGGATTGGCCTGGATATCCAGGCGGAGGGCGTACGCGCCGCTGCGGTGCAGTGGCACCGGCAAGGGTGGCAATTGCGGCATTGGTGGTTTTTACCCTTCCCGAAGCAGGGACTTGCGGGCGGCATGTTACCCGAACCCGCCACGCTGCGCGAGGCGCTTGCTGCGTGGCGTAAAGAAATCCCCGTGCGTCATCACCTGCGGGTTGGCTTTCCGGCTCAGCGCACTTTGCAGCGCCAGGTCCCCCGGCCAGCCCGCCGGCTACAGGAGTCAGCACAGGAAAAGTATATCGCTGGGGCAGCGGCCCGCCAGCTGCAGATGCCCGCGGAACAGCTTTGCTATGACTACCTGGACGAGGGGGAGTCGCTTTACGTGACGGCGGCAAAACAGGAAGACATCGGCGCGCTGCTGGCAAACCTTGCCAGCGTTAAACTCTTTCCCCGGACGATAACGCCGACGGACAAAATTCTTGGCGCTTTGCCCCAGAGTTGTTACTCCGCTGATTGTCGCTTTTTAGTTCATGAAGAACAGGGTTACTGGCTTTGGGCTGCCGTGAACAATCGCGAGCGCTCCGGCTGGCTGGCTAAGCTGCAGGTGGCCGACTTTCCCGCGCTTTGCCTGCAGCTGGGGGCGAGTGCCGGTGAAATCGCGTTTAGCCACGCGGATGGAGATAGTGCCGTGCCCGCTGAGGCTGAACGGCTTAATGCCTGGCAGCCCATCGTTCGCCATCAGCCGCCGCTGCCGCGGCATGGGGGCCTTTACACCCTCGCATTGGGGCTGGCTCTGGGACCCGACCGCTAATGACACCGCTGATAAATCTCCTGCCATGGCGAGCCTCCAGGCGCCACTATCGGCTAAAACTCTGGGCCGGCATCGTGCTGTTCGGCATGCTGCTAGTTGCTGCCCTGGCGCAGCTTTGGGCCACGCCGCTGGCCATGAAAACTCGGCTACAGCAGGCCCAGGCTATCACGCTCGAGGCACAGCAGCCCGTCCTGAAGGCACTGTTATTGCGTAAGCAAACTGAGCTGAAAGACAACCAGCAGCGGCTGGCGGTTCTACGGGCTGAAGTGGCGCGTAAGACCAGTATTTCACGTTGGGAAAGCGTGCTGAATGAGCTTGCCTTTCAGTTGCCCGAAAACAGCTGGCTGCAAAGCGTTAGCTGGCAGAACGAAAACGCTAGCGTATCTGGCGTTGCGGGAGATGCTCGCGAGCTGGGGAAGCTCGAAGCCGCGTTGGGTGCTTTACCCGGAGCCTTTAAGGTCAAGCCCGGCGAGCTGCGTGATGAAAAACATAAGGGGCTTGTCTTTACCTTCACCTTAATACCCAAAGGCGGTGAGCGTGCTGAATAACATTGAGCGCCTTATGAGCGTGCATGTCGGGTTCCGTATTCTGTGCGCAACGGTTTTCCTGCTTGTCATGGCATGGTCGTGCTGGTGGCTGCTGATTCAGCCTCGCCAGCAGCAGCTACTCGAACTAGAACGGCAAAATCAGCAGCACTGGCAGCAAGTGCTCTCGCTGCAGCAGAAGATTGCTGCCGTACCGAAGGTTGAGCCGCTGCCTGATGTTACTCCCTCGACGATTTTTTCCGCGATGGCGGCGGTAAAACTTGGTGGCGGAAGGCTTGTGAAATGGCAGCCTGACCCGCGCCGTGCCGTGCTGGAAATGCTGTTGCCGTGGCCCAAAGTGCCATTGTTCTTTCGGCAACTGGCGGACTACTCGGGCCTGAAGATACCGACCTTTGTTTTGAGCAGTGCCGGGGAGCAAGTTCGGCTGCTACTGACGCTGGAGTTTACCGATGAAAATCGCTAGCTGGATACTGCTGGCTGTACTCAGCCTGCCGCTGCAGGCGGGGCCGCGTAATCCCTTCCTGTTACCGCCATCGCCCTGCGAATCGTTGCTGAAGCGCCTGGATGGCTGGCAGCTGCGCGGTATGTTTTATCGGCCAGGACCAGAAAACAGCATTGCGCTGATGAAACTCTCCGGTAAGCAATGGCAAAGAGTAAAGGAAGGGCAATGGATTGCGCCGGATGTACAAGTAGCGGCCCTGCTTGAGCAACATATGCGGGTTTCTCTTCGGGGGGACTGTGAAGGGAGCTATTACCACTGGAAGATACAGGGAGGATCCGATGATAAGACATATCGTGGCAGGCGCACTGATGCTCGTACCGCTGACGAGCTGGCCGAAAAACAACGTCACTCTGACGCTGGATGAAACGCCGGTCGTGCAGGTTCTGCAAACGCTGGCCGAGCTGCAAAGTTTTAACGTAATGATCGCCCCTGAGGTGACGGGAAACCTCTCTCTGCGTTTGGTTAATGTCCCGTGGGAGCTGGCTTTTCAGCAGGTGCTCAGGTTGTCGAGCCTGACTTCATCAACGACGGGAAACATTCTTCAAATTCGGCAGAAGCAGGACCCGGCGAAGCTCCGCGCTCAGCGGGAGGCCGCGCGTAAGCAAAGCGTGCTTGAGCAACCTTTGATTCAGGCGGTCTATACGCCACGCTATGCTGAGGTAGCCGATCTCGCCGCAGGGATAAAAGCGAATGAAGAGAAGCTGCTCGGGCCCAGGGGCAGTATCACCGTGGATAAGCGCACAAATCGCCTGGTAGTACGCGATAACAAGCAAGCGCAAAAGCGCATTGCGTCATGGGTTGCAGATATGGATGTCTCTATGGGGCAGGTTGAGCTGTCTGCCCATATTGTCACTATCAACCAGGAGAAGCTGCGAGAGCTTGGCGTGAAGTGGAGCGCTCCGGCGGGAGAGGCAGAAGCGAGGTTGCATCAGGCAACAACGGTTTCAAGCCAGCTCGCGGTAAATGCCGCGACCACAACGTTGGGGTTTAATATCGGCCGCATCAATGGCCGCATGCTTGAACTGGAGCTTAGTGCGCTTGAGCAGCAACAGCAACTGGACATTATCGCCAGCCCACGCCTGCTGGTGGCGCATCAGCAGGCTGCCAGCATCAAGCAGGGGACTGAAATTCCATATCAGGTGTCCAACGGCAAAAATGAAGCGACCTCGGTGGAGTTTAAAGAAGCCGTGCTAGGCATGGAGGTGACGCCCACAATCAGCCACCACGGCACGATTCGCCTACAGCTGCGCATTAGCCAGAACATGCCGGGGCGCAGCATCCAACATGCGGATGGCGAGGCATTAGCCATTGATAAGCAGGAGATTGAAACGCAGGTAGAAGTGAAAGACGGCGAGACGCTGGCGTTAGGCGGGATCTTTCAGCAGCAGAACAACCGAACCCTGGATAGCGTCCCTGTGCTGGGAAATATTCCACTTATCGGCCAATTGTTCCGGTACGACGGGAAAAAACGCCAACGTCGGGAATTAGTTGTGTTTATCACCCCAAGGCTGATCGCATTGCCCTAGCCGATTTCCACTTCTGCCTGCGGATTTTTCTGCCAAACAGTGCCCAGGTGTTTGACGGCAGAGAGGAATTAGCTTACAAGGTGTACCGTTTCGGGAGGCAGGGTATTGAGAACCTGTGGCCGGGAAAGCTGGAACAGGCTTTTCGTCCCGAGCCAGGCGCCAGGTGATTTATTCGGTTGCCAAACCCCCTTGAGTATTGAGATAATTTTTAGTCTGATTCTCGAACTCACGCTTATGAGGTTTCAGTTCATGTCCCGCCGCAGCAGGTTGTTATCGGGCGGGTTTACTATCAACGAATTGTCTTAGTAGTACCGAAAAAATGGCAGAGAAACGCAATATCTTTCTGGTTGGGCCTATGGGTGCCGGCAAAAGCACTATTGGGCGTCAGTTAGCTCAGCAACTCAATATGGAATTT
The DNA here is from genome assembly GCF_013386425.1 of Cedecea sp. P7760. NCBI lineage: Bacteria > Pseudomonadati > Pseudomonadota > Gammaproteobacteria > Enterobacterales > Enterobacteriaceae > Cedecea > Cedecea sp. P7760. Next base: position 55,716 of record NZ_JACARU010000025.1, read on the forward strand.
TTCGATTCTGATCAAGAGATTGAGAAACGTACCGGAGCTGATGTGGGCTGGGTATTCGACGTTGAAGGCGAAGAAGGCTTCCGCGATCGCGAAGAAAAAATTATCAACGAACTCACTGAAAAACAGGGCATCGTGCTGGCTACCGGCGGCGGCTCTGTGAAGTCTCGTGAAACCCGCAATCGTCTTTCCGCCCGTGGCGTAGTGGTTTATCTTGAGACCACCATTGAGAAACAGCTTGCACGTACTCAGCGCGATAAAAAACGTCCGCTGCTGCAGGTTGAGACTCCACCTCGTGAAGTTCTGGAAGCGCTGGCGCACGAACGCAATCCGCTGTACGAAGAGATTGCTGATGTAACGATTCGCACCGACGATCAAAGCGCCAAAGTGGTTGCAAACCAGATTATTCATATGCTGGAAAGCAACTGATTCTGGCTTAATCAAGAAACGCCTGCGGGCAAAGCAACATAAGGTGGGCTCCGCGTAATGGAGAGGCTGAAAGTCACTCTTGGGGAACGTAGTTACCCTATTACCATTGCCGCCGGGTTATTCAATGACCCGGCTTCCTTTTGGCCGCTGAAAGCTGGCGACCAGACTATGCTGGTCACCAATGAAACTCTTGCGCCTCTCTATCTGGACAGGGTTCGTGGTCTTCTGGAACAGGCAGGCGTTAAGGTCGATACCGTCATTCTTCCGGATGGCGAACAGTTTAAAAGCCTCGCGGTGCTCGATACCGTCTTTACGGCGCTGCTGGAAAAACCTCACGGTCGTGATACTACGCTGATTGCTTTAGGCGGCGGTGTTGTGGGCGATTTGACCGGTTTTGCCGCAGCGAGCTATCAGCGCGGGGTTCGTTTTATCCAGGTTCCCACCACGCTGCTTTCGCAGGTGGACTCCTCCGTAGGCGGCAAAACGGCCGTCAACCATCCCCTCGGCAAAAACATGATTGGCGCGTTCTATCAGCCCGCTTCGGTGGTGGTTGATCTTGATTGCCTGTCAACTTTGCCTGCGCGGGAGCTGGCTTCGGGCCTGGCAGAAGTCATTAAATACGGCATTATTCTCGACGGTGAGTTTTTTGACTGGCTTGAAGAGAATATCGACGCATTGCTGAAGCTGGACGGTCAGGCAATGGCGTACTGTATCCGCCGTTGTTGTGAGTTGAAAGCCGAAGTTGTTGCTGCGGACGAGCGAGAAAGTGGCTTACGTGCTTTACTGAATCTGGGTCATACGTTTGGCCATGCTATTGAAGCCGAAATGGGCTATGGCAACTGGTTGCACGGTGAAGCCGTGGCTGCCGGGATGGTGATGGCGGCGCGAACCGCTCAGCGCCTGGGTCAATTCAGTGAGGCAGAAGTTCAGCGTGTGATCGCGCTGCTGGCACGAGCCGGATTACCGGTTAACGGGCCACAGGAAATGTCCCCTGACGCGTATATGCCCCACATGATGCGTGACAAAAAAGTATTAGCCGGCGAGCTGCGTTTGATTCTGCCGCTGGCAATAGGGAAGAGTGAAGTGCGCGGTGGAGTACCGCACGATGTCGTTCTATCAGCCATTGCTGATTGCCAGCAGGCTTAACAACTAGAATTTTTACAGTATTTAACTTCGGGCGTAATGCGGACATGAGCATGCGCCTTTGAGTGGGGTGTTAAATGGATGAGTTTAAACCAGAAGACGAGCTGAAACCCGATCCAAGCGATCGTCGTCCTGGGCGTTCCCGCAAACCTGACGAGTTCGACAAAGAACCGCAGATCAACGTCGATGACGTCGATCTTGATGCGGACGAACGTCGTCCTTCTCGTTCACGCCGCGAGCGTGAAGAAGAAGTCGAGGAAGAGTACGAAGGTGATGACGGCATGGCCGCAGATCCTCGTCCGGCGCGTGGACGTAAAAAGGCAGCAAAACAGAAAGCGCCTGCTTCTCGTCAGCACATCATGATGGGCGTAGGGATTCTGGTCCTGCTGCTGCTTATCATCGGCATCGGTTCAGCGCTGAAAGCACCTTCATCCACTCCAGATACTGCTGAGCAAAAACCGGGCGCGGAGAAGAACATCGATCTTTCCGGCTCGAATACTGCGACGCCTGCCGATCAGGCAAACGGCGCTCAGCCGCAGCCGGGGAATACCCCAGCTACTGGCCAGCAGAACCCGCAGGATGTTTCCCTGCCGCCTATTTCTTCTACGCCAACCCAGGCACAGACTCAGCCGCAGCCTGAAGGGCAGCAGCGCGTTGAGGTTCCTGGGAACCTGAATAACGCACTGACTCAGCCTCAGCAGCAGGGCCAGATTGACAACGTGGTTAGTAATTCCACGCTGCCGACCGAACCAGCCACTGTAGCACCTATTGCTGGTAGCAAAACCGAGCCGCGCAAGCTGGCAGGTACTCAGGAACCAACCCGTACCGTTGAGTCTCGCCCTGAACGTAAAAAAGCGGTGATTGAGCCTGTACGTAAAGCGGAATCGAAACCGCAGGTAAAAGCGGAAAGCAAGCCGGTTGCAACGGCAAAACACAGCGAACCTGCTCCGGTTGTCTCCACGCCAGTGAAAGCGCCATCAACCAGCGTTGCAACATCCACTCCGGCGCCAAAGGCTACGGCATCCACCACGCCTAAAGCACAACCGCAGGCGGCCGCAAGCACTGGCGGCACGGTTAGCGGTGATGCAAGCGCCATTAAAAGCGCGCCAGGCAGCCACTACACGCTGCAGCTGAGCTCTTCTTCAAACTCAGCAAACCTGAATGCGTGGGCGAAAAAAGAGAACCTGCAACACTATATGGTTTACCAGACCCAGCGTAACGGCCAGCCATGGTACGTGCTGGTGACCGGGGTTTATGCGACGAAAGATGACGCAAAACGCGCGGTTTCAAACCTGCCGGCAGACGTTCAGGCTAAGAACCCGTGGGCAAAACCTATTCATCAGGTGCAGTCTGACCTTAAGTGAAAATAAGCGCAGTCGCTGTCGGAGCCTTTCCACAGCTGGATAAGGTGTAAATAGTAAGGCAGCATGAAAAAAAATCGCGCTTTTCTGAAATGGGCAGGGGGAAAGTTCCCCCTGCTGGACGACATAAAAAAGTATCTGCCGGAAGGCGACTGTCTGATTGAGCCCTTCGTTGGCGCCGGGTCGGTATTTCTCAATACCGATTATCAGCGCTATATCCTCGCGGACATCAACAGCGATCTGATTAACCTCTACGATATCGTCAAAAACCGCGCGGATGAGTACGTGCGGGAATCTCGTTTGCTCTTCACCAAAGAGAAAAACGAAGAGGCGACCTATTACGCCTTCCGCGTCGAATTTAATCAGTGCACCGACAAATTCCGGCGTGCGGTGCTGTTTCTGTATCTTAACCGCCATTGTTACAACGGCCTGTGCCGTTATAATCTGCGCGGTGCATTTAACGTGCCGTTTGGCCGCTACAGCAAGCCTTACTTCCCGGAAGAAGAGCTGTACAACTTTGCCGAACGAGCCAAAAATGCCACTTTTGTCTGCCAGTCATATGACGTCAGCATGGTAAACGTTGCCGCAGGTTCCGTTGTGTATTGCGATCCGCCTTACGCGCCGCTTTCCGCCACCGCCAACTTTACCGCTTATCACACGGACAGTTTCAGCATGGTGCAACAGAAGCATCTGGCGGAGCTGGCTGAAAAACTGCGTGAGCAGAGCATCCCGGTCGTGATTTCCAATCACGATACCGAGCTCACTCGCGAGTGGTACAAGAATGCTACCGATTTCCGTAAGCTGCAGGTAAGGCGCAGCATCAGCCGAAACGGTGGAGAACGTAACAAGGTGGACGAACTTCTGGCGCTTTATAACGTAAAGTTTGCCTGAGCCGTTTCGCCCGCCGCTGAAGATGAATGACTCCTGGAGAAGCGGATGAAACAGTATTTGATTGCCCCCTCAATCCTCTCTGCCGACTTCGCCCGACTGGGCGAGGATACGGCTAAAGCGCTGGCCGCCGGTGGTGACGTCGTCCATTTTGACGTCATGGATAACCACTATGTCCCTAACCTGACGATGGGGCCAATGGTGCTTAAGGCACTGCGCGATTACGGCATCACCGCGCCTATCGATGTCCATCTGATGGTGAAGCCGGTTGACCGTATCATTCCTGACTTCGCCGCTGCGGGCGCCAGCATCATTACTTTCCACCCGGAAGCTTCTGAACATGTCGATCGCTCCCTGCAGCTTATCAAAGAGCACGGCTGCAAAGCGGGTCTGGTGCTGAACCCGGCGACCTCCCTTTCCTGGCTGGATCACGTTATGGATAAGCTGGATGTGATTTTGCTGATGTCCGTCAACCCTGGCTTTGGCGGCCAGTCGTTCATTCCCCACACGCTTGAAAAGCTGCGCCAGGTTCGTGAGCGTATTGATGCATCCGGCTATGATATCCGCCTTGAAGTGGACGGCGGCGTTAAAGCCGACAATATTGCGGAAATCGCCGCTGCGGGCGCAGATATGTTCGTCGCAGGTTCCGCCATTTTCGGCCAGCCTGATTATAAAGCGGTGGTTGACCGCATGCGTTCTGAACTGGCTAAGGTAAGTCATGGATAAGTTTAAAAAAATTCGAGGTGTCGCCTTCGATCTTGACGGCACGCTCATCGACACGGCGCTTGGCCTGAGCCAGGCTGTCGATCTCGCCCTGTACGCGCTTGAACTGCCTGTAGCGGGTGAAGAACGCGTAGTGACCTGGATTGGTAACGGCGCGGATATCATGATGCAGCGGGCGCTTAAGTGGTCGCTGAAAGATAAAGAGCCCGATCTCGCTCAGCTGAATATGGCGCGCAAACTGTTCGATCGCTACTACGCGGAAACGGTTGAAGAAGGGAGCTTTCTGTTCCCGGGCGTGGCCGCAACGCTTGCTGCTCTGAAAGAGAAAGGCCTGCCGCTCGCCGTGGTCACCAACAAACCCACGCCTTTTGTCACGCCGCTGCTGGAAGATCTGGGCATTGCCCAATATTTCCAGACCATCATCGGCGGTGACGATGTGAAAGAGAAAAAGCCGCACCCGGAAGCACTGTACAAAGTTATGGAAACCCTGGGCCTGGCGGCGGACGAGCTGCTTTTTGTTGGCGACTCCCGCAATGATATTCAGGCCGCACAGGCGGCCGGCTGCCCAAGCGTCGGCCTGACCTGGGGTTATAACTATGGCGAAGCGATCGGGCTGAGCAACCCGGACGTTGTGTTCGATCGTTTCGAAGACTTATTGCCCGCTTTCGGGCTACCACCTTTAGCAAATCAGGAAGCAGAAAATGAGTAAGCCCATCGTATTTAGCGGCGCGCAGCCGTCAGGCGAATTAACCATTGGCAACTACATGGGTGCGCTGCGTCAGTGGGTAAACATGCAGGATGATTATCACTGTATTTACTGCATCGTTGATCAGCATGCGATTACCGTTCGTCAGGACCCGACCGCGCTGCGTAAAGCGACGCTGGACACCCTGGCGCTGTATCTGGCCTGCGGCATTGACCCGAAAAAGAGCACCATTTTCGTTCAGTCCCACGTGCCTGAGCACGCGCAGCTGAGCTGGGTGCTGAACTGCTACACCTATTTCGGCGAACTGAGCCGTATGACTCAGTTCAAGGACAAGTCCGCCCGCTACGAAGAAAACATCAACGCCGGTTTGTTCGACTATCCGGTGCTGATGGCGGCAGACATTCTGCTGTATCAGACCAATCAGGTCCCGGTGGGTGAAGACCAGAAGCAGCACCTGGAGCTGAGCCGCGACATTGCAGGCCGCTTTAACGCGCTGTACGGCGACATCTTCAAAGTGCCTGAGCCGTTCATTCCTAAGTCCGGCGCCCGCGTGATGTCCCTGCTTGAGCCGACGAAAAAGATGTCCAAGTCTGACGATAACCGCAATAACGTTATCGGCCTGCTGGAAGACCCGAAATCCGTAGTGAAGAAAATCAAACGCGCGGTGACCGACTCCGAAGAGCCGCCTGTCGTGCGTTACGATGTGAAAGAGAAGGCCGGGGTATCTAACCTGCTGGATATTCTTTCCGGCGTTACAGGCAAAGCGATTCCTGAGCTTGAAGCCAGCTTTGAAGGCAAGATGTATGGTCACCTGAAAGGCGAAGTGGCGGAAGCCGTGTCCGGTATGCTGACCGAGCTTCAGGAGCGCTATCACCGTTACCGCAACGATGAAGCTTTCCTGCAGCAGGTGATGAAAGAGGGCTCAGAAAAAGCGCGAGCTCGCGCCGGTGAGACGCTGAAAAAGGTGTATGAAGCGATCGGTTTTGTCGCTCACCCATAATTTTTCCCTATGAATAACCCGCCGCCTGGCGGGTTATTTCTTTTTTGTGACCCCATTCTCCTTTTGTCATTTTCCCCTTTGCCATCTATATTCAATTTTATGAAGATATATTCATTCAATAAATTGAAGATAACAGATGAGCCGCAGCTTTATTAAAAAAGAGGGCGTAGCCCAATCCAGTCTGGCCCGTTATTTACTGGGTGAGAAATGTGGTAACAGACTGAAAACCATCGATGAGTTAGCCGGTGAGTGCGGTTTTTCCGTAGGCCTGACGCAGGCGGCCTTGAAGACGCTGGAGAAGGCTGGCGCCGTGAGCGTTGAGCGCCGCGGCCGCAACGGTAGCTATCTGTTGAGCATGGATAACAAAGCCCTATTGGCGTTCGCGGATATCGGCAATGTAGTGTGTGCTATGCCGCTGCCGTACACCCGGCTTTATGAAGGGCTTGCCAGCGGCTTAAAGGCGCAGTTTGACGGAATTCCGTTTTACTACGCCCACATGCGAGGGTCTGATGCTCGCGTGGAATGTTTGCTGAATGGGGTTTATGACCTTGCCGTGGTCTCCAGGCTGGCGGCGGACAGCTACCTCAGCAATCCGGGTATTTTTACCGCCCTGGCGCTGGGACCGCATACCTACGTCGGCGAGCATAAGCTGATTTGCCGCGCCGGGCAGCAGGAGAGTATCCGCCGTATCGGCATTGACCCACGTTCTGCGGATCAGCGCATCATGACGGATGTCTACTTTGCCGGCCAGGATGTGGAAATACTCGACGTGTCGTACCACGAATGCCTGAACCGCATTGCGAAAGGCAATATTGATGCGGTGATTTGGAACGTCAGCAACGAGGCCGATCTGACGGCGCTGGGGCTGACGGCGCTGCCGCTCAGCGGCGATCAATGTTTCCTGGCGGCGTCGGAAGCAGTGGTGCTGACGCGAAGCGAAGATATCCCTATCCAGCAGCTGTTGAGAACGGTGGTGGATAAAAATGAACTGCTGGCGCATCAGCAAAGCGTGCTGAGCGGCGAACAGGAACCAAGCTATTGACAGAGGTAATCAGTATGGAAGACCGGCTCAACCTGCTGTGTGAGGCAGGCGTCATCGACCGGGATATTTGCGATGGCATGAAGGCTGTGGTGACGCAGCTGGAAACCCGCTGGGCTATCCCGCTGCAGAACGACCAGGGCGCGATGGCTATTACCCACATGGCTAATGCGCTGATGCGCAGTCGTCGGGGTGAGGAAGTCGGCCCGCTGGATGACGAGCTGCTGGCGGAGATTAAAACCGACAGCGTGTTTGGCGAAGTGGAGCAGGCGCATTATTCGCTGCTGGCTCCGTTCAACGTCAAGCTGCATCCGAACGAAGAAGGTTATCTGCTCGCTAACCTGTTCGGCCTGTGGCTGATTCATAAGAGCTAACGGATTTACCGACAGCGGTTTTTCTCAATCTAAATATTCAAAAAAATGATTATTTAGGCTGGTTTATTTATCAGGTCGCGAGGCAAGGCATGTTTATTGAGGCACTCAAGGCACAGAACCCGGCGTTGATTGATGCGGCCAGAATCCTCTGGCGGCAGGGCGCGGTGCTGCCCGATACCTGGATTATCGATGTCGATCAGGTTCTGGAAAACGGCCGGAAACTGCTCGCGGCCGCGCAGAAACACGGCATCACGCTCTACTTTATGACCAAGCAGCTGGGGCGCAATCCGTGGCTTGCCAACAAACTGGTTGAGCTGGGCTTTAAAGGGGCGGTTGCCGTCGATTTTAAAGAGGCCAGAACGCTGCGTGCTGCAAATGTTCCCGTATCACATGTCGGCCACCTGGTGCAGGTTCCGGTCGCGCAGGTAGAAGAGAGCGTGAGCGGGGCGACGGAAATCATCACGCTGTTTTCACTGGAGAAAGCTCGTGAAGTCTCGGCTGCCGCGCTGGCCAGCGGGCGTGTTCAGGCCGTCATGCTGAAAGTGTTTGCCGAGTACGACCGCCTTTATCCGGGCCAGGAAGCCGGTTTCCCGCTTAACGAGCTGGATGACGTCGTGCGCGAGATCCGGTCGATGACGGGGATTCGGCTGACCGGCCTGACGCATTTCCCCTGCCTGCTTTGGAACGAAGAGCAGCAGCAAACGCAGCCGACCCGCAACCTGATGACGCTGCTGAAAGCGCGTGACCTGCTGCAGGACCAGGGCATTGAGATTGAGCAAATTAATGCCCCATCGGCCTCCAGTTGCAACACGTTACCCATTCTTGCCGAACACGGCGTGACCCACGCGGAACCCGGCCATGCGCTGACCGGCACTATTCCGGCAAACCAGCACGGTGACCAGCCGGAAGCCATTGCCATGCTCTACCTGACGGAAATCTCCCATCAGTTCCAGGGCAAAAGCTACTGCTTCGGTGGCGGATATTATCGTCGTGGCCATGCGCAGAATGCGCTGGTGTTTGACGCCGCCGGTCAATCGGAGTCTGCCCGGCTGCTGCCGCCAGACATCACCAGCATTGATTATCACCTTGCGCTGGAAGGCCGCTATCCCGTCGGTAGCCCAGTGGTGATGTGCTTCCGCACGCAGGTTTTTGTTACCCGCAGCGACGTGGCGCTGGTGTCCGGCATTCAAAGCGGGAATCCGGTACTTGAAGCGCTGTACGACAGCCTTGGTCACCCTATATCGAGAGGTCAGCATGAGTAAGTTTTTGGTGCTGGTGATAGACAGCTTCGGCGTGGGAGCGATGGACGATGTGCCGGCGGTCAGGCCGCAGGATATCGGGGCGAATACCTGCGGGCATATCTTGCAGCATTTTCCTGAACTGCGCTTACCCACGCTTGAGAAGCTGGGGCTGATAAACGCGCTGGGCTTTGCCGCCAACGTTATGCAGGCCAACGCTAATGCCGTCTATGGAACCGCGGCGTTGCAGCATGAAGGCGGCGACACTTTTATGGGCCATCAGGAAATTTTGGGCACAAAACCACAAACTCCATTGCGAATGCCGTTTTCCGACGTTATCGATGACGTTGAGCGAGCGTTAGTGAGTGCGGGCTGGGAGGTTGAACGCAAGGGCGGCGAGCTGCAATTCCTGTGGGTGAACCAGGCCGTGGCCGTGGGCGATAATCTTGAGGCCGATCTCGGGCAGGTGTTTAACATCAGCGCCAATCTCAGCGCGATACCGTTTGAGCAGGTACGCGCCATTGGCGAAGTGGTACGGCGCTGCGTGAAGGTTGGACGGGTGATTGCCTTTGGCGGTTTGCTCGAGAGCAGCGAACAGTTGATCGACGCCGCTGAAGAAAAACAGGGCCTTTATGTCGGCATTAATGCGCCGCGTTCCGGGGTATATAAAAGTGGGTTTCAGGTCGTGCACATGGGCTATGGCGTGGACGCTAGCGTCCAGGCTCCGCTGCAGCTGCATCAGGTCGGGGTTAAAACCGTGCTGGTGGGAAAGGTGGCCGACATCGCGATTAACCCACACGGCATCAGCTACCAGAATCTGGTCGACTCCCAGAGCATCCTCGATATTACCCGGGATGAGCTGAATAAACCCGGCCGCGCGTTTATCTGTACCAACATTCAGGAAACTGACCTGGCGGGCCATGCGGAAGACGTTGCGCGCTACGCCGAGCGACTTGAGCTGGTAGATAAAAACCTGGCTTTGCTGATGGCGGATATGCAGGCGGGAGACTGCCTGGTGGTGATGGCCGACCACGGTAACGATCCGACTATCGGCCACAGCAAGCACACGCGTGAAAACGTCCCTTTGCTGGTGTGGCAGCCCGGCATAACAGGCGCTTATCTGGGCGCACGCGCTACGCTTTCTGATGTAGGCGCAACGGTTTGTGACTTTTTCCGGGCAGCTGCGCCGCAGAACGGTACTTCGTTCCTGCCGCTGCTGAATGTCTCTTCTGCACGTGGAGTGAATCATGACAGGGCATAAGCATATCGATCCATCGGGCTATACCTATGCCCATGAGCATCTTCATATCGATCTTTCCAGCTTCAAGGACAACATCGATTGCCGTCTGGATCAGTACGAGCTGATTTGCGGTGAGATGACGTCACTCTATGAACAGGGCGTACGCAATATCATAGAAATGACCAACCGCTATATGGGGCGTAACCCTCAGTTTATGCTGGATATCATGCGTGATACCGGTATGAACGTGATGGCCTGTACCGGTTATTATCAGCACGATTTCTTCCCGCCGCACGTGGCGACCACGCCGGTGAAAGTGCTGGCGCAGGAGATGATCGATGAAATTGAAATCGGCATCGACGGCACGGCGTTAAAAGCCGGGATTATCGCGGAGATTGGCTCCAGCGTGGATGTGATTACGCCGGTAGAAGCCCGGGTATTTCAGGCGGCGGCCATCGCCCATCATGAGACCGGTCGGCCTATTTCGACCCATACCTCATTCAGCACCATGGGCCTTGAGCAACTGGCGCTCCTGAAGTCCTGGTGCGTGGATCTTTCCCGCGTCACCATCGGCCACTGTGACCTGAAAGATAACCTCGAAAACATCCTGCGGATGATTGACCTGGGCGCCTATGTTCAGTTCGATACCATCGGCAAAAACAGCTATTACCCGGACGAAAAACGCATTGCGATGCTGAGTGCGCTCAAAGAACGCGGCCTGCTCGACCACGTCATGCTGTCGATGGATATTACTCGCCGCTCTCATTTAAAAGCGAACGGCGGGCCTGGTTTTGATTATTTACTTACCACGTTTGTGCCGATGCTGCTGGAGGCCGGTTTCAGCCAGGCAGACATCGATTTGATGTTACGTGACAACCCCTCTGTCTTCTATAAGTAAGGATTTTCCATGAAAAAGATCGGTGTCGCTGGCTTACAGCGCGAACTTATCAAACAAACCATCGAAACCGCCGCACCCGGCAGCTTCGAAGTGTTTATCTATAACGACATGGACGCCGCGCTGAAGGTGAAATCCGGGCAGCTTGATTACTACATTGGGGCCTGTAATACCGGGGCAGGTGCGGCGCTGTCTATCGCCATCGCGGTGATCGGCTACAACCGCAGCTGCACCATCGCCAAGCCCGGTATCAAAGCCAAAGAGGAGCAAATTGCCCGCCTGGTCTCAGAAGGCAAGGTGGCGTTTGGGCTCTCCGTGGAGCATATCGAGCATGCCATCCCGCTGCTGGTTAACCATTTAAAATAAAGGCATCCGTATGGAATTTTACCTTCACCTTGTTGTTGTTGCCTTGCTTACCGGGATGACGGCTTTACTGGCGCACCGCTCAGCGGCGGTGTTTCATGACGGGATCCGACCGATTCTGCCGCAGCTTATCGAAGGCAATATGAATCGCCGCGAGGCGGGCAGTATCGCCTTTGGCCTGAGCATCGGCTTTGTGGCCTCGGTTGGGATCTCTTTTACCCTGAAGACCGGGCTGCTTAACAGCTGGCTGCTGTTCTTGCCGACCGACATCCTCGGCGTGCTGGCGGCCAACAGCGTGCTGGCCTTTGGGCTTGGCGCCGTCTGGGGCGTTCTGATCCTCACCTGCCTGGTGCCGGTGAATCACCTGCTGACCGCGCTGCCGGTAGACGTTCTCGGCTCGCTGGGCGAACTGAGTTCTCCGGTGGTTTCAGCCTTTGCGCTGTTCCCGCTGGTGGCGATTTTCTACCAGTTTGGCTGGAAGAACAGCCTGTTCGCGGCGGTGGTTGTGCTGCTAACCCGCGTGCTGGTGGTGCGTTTCTTCCCGCAGCTGAACCCTGAGTCCATCGAGATTTTCGTCGGTATGGTTATGCTGCTGGCGATTGCGATTTTTCAGGATCTGCGCGCTCGCGATAAGCATGAGCACGATGCTCACGGGCAGTCGGTGTTTGAGGAGCGTACCTCGAGGATCATTAAAAATCTGCCTTATATCGCCATCGTTGGTGGCCTGATCGCCACCGTTGCCAGCATGAAGCTCTTTGCAGGTAGCGAGGTGTCTATCTTTACGCTGGAAAAAGCCTACAAGATTGGCCTCGATCCAACCCAGTCCCAGAGTCTGATAGATCAGGCCGCGCTGGCCGAGTTTATGCGTGGCCTGGGCTTTGTGCCGATGATTGCCACGACGGCGCTGGCGACCGGGGTTTATGCCGTGGCGGGGTTCACCTTTGTTTTTGCCGTAGGCTATCTGATTGCTAACCCGCTGCTCGCTTTTGTGGTCGGGGCGCTGGTGATTTCTGCCGAAGTCCTGCTGCTTCGTTCCATCGGGAAATGGCTGGGGCGTTATCCTTCGGTACGCAACGCCTCTGACAACATCCGTAACGCGATGAACATGCTGATGGAGATGGCGCTGCTGATTGGCTCTATCTTTGCCGCCATCAAGATGGCGGGGTATACCGGCTTCACCATCGCGACGGCGCTGTACTTCCTGAACGAATCGCTGGGCCGCCCGGTGCAGAAAATGGCCGCGCCGGTTGTGGCGGTGATGATAACCGGCATTGTGCTGAATATTCTCTTCTTCTGCGGCCTGTTTATCCCGGCCTAAGGGAGGTTGTGTGGAAAGCTCGCCGTTGCAAAGCCTGAACCTGGCTCAGGCGCAGCAAAAGCAGTTTCGGCTGGTGGATATTATCTGCCGGCATTTTCCCGGCGCTGATTTTCTCAGCCAGGGCGATGTTGGCCTGGTACATGGTCTTAATCAGCCAAAAACCACGCAGCGGGTTGAGTGGGTTCTGGCCGACTTTTTCTCTGCGCCAGCCGCCGCGCTGGTGCAGGGGGCCGGCACAGGGGCTATCCGCAGCGGGCTGGCGGCCTTGTTAAAGGCGGGCGATAAGCTGCTGATTCATCAGGCACCTCTGTACCCTACCACGGCGGTTATTGCCGAACAGATGGGGCTTGATCTAATCAGGGCCGATTTTAATAAACCTGGTGAAGTGGATACCGCTATCGCCACGCATCGTCCGGCTGCGGCTTTGATTCAGCATACCCGCCAGACGCTGGATGATGCCTATCGGCTCGCAGATGTCATTGCCTGCTTTAACCGCCATGGTTTGCCGTCGCTGGCTGATGATAACTATGCGGTGATGAAGGTCGATAAAATCGGCTGCCAATGTGGGGCGACGCTGTCGACCTTCTCCTGCTTTAAGCTGTTTGGCCCTGCTGGCGTGGGCGTGGTTGTCGGCGATAAAGCGGCGGTTCAGGCCGTGCGTCAGAGTATGTATTCCGGCGGTAGCCAGGTTCAGGGATTTCAGGCCATGGAGGTACTGCGCGGTCTGGTCTTCGCCCCGGTGATGCATGCCGTTCAGGCACAGGTTAACGACGACCTGGTTGAGCTTCTGTCGCAGGGGGCTGTGCCCCAGGTTAAAAATGCGTTTATCGCCAACGCGCAGTCAAAGGTCCTGCTGGTCGAGTTTCATCGGCCGATTGCCGAAAAGGTGCTGGCCGCCGCGCAGAAGCTGGGGGCTTTGCCTTATCCGGTGGGCGCAGAATCGAAGTATGAAATCCCGCCGCTCTTTTATCGGCTATCCGGGACGTTCAGGCAGGCTGAACCGGGTCTTGAGAAGCGGATGATTCGCATCAACCCGAACCGCAGCGGCGCAGAAACCGTGCTGAGAATTTTGCGGGAAAGCTGTGCAGAGGCAGAAAAGTAAAAGGGAGGCTTTGGGCCTCCCTTTCAATTAGTGATTTGAGAACCAGTTGAGCTTGTCTCGAAGGCCAACCACGCGCCCAACAATAATCAATGCCGGGCTGCCGACCTGCGTGGCTAACTCGCCTAATTGATTCAGGGTGCCGTCCACGACCCGCTGATTTACCGCCGTGCCGTTTTCCACCAGCGCCACCGGCATCGTCTCTTCCATGCCGTGCGCGATCAGCTGCTGCTGAATAGCAGAGGCCTGGTTAAGCCCCATGTAGAACACCAGCGTCTGTTTTTCTGCCGCCAGGTTAGCCCAGTCGAGCTCACCGCCGGTTTTCAAATGGCCGGTGACCAGGCGAACGCTTTGCGCGTAGTCCCGGTGCGTGAGCGGAATGCCTGAGTAGGCGGAACAGCCGGAAGCAGCGGTAATTCCCGGCACGACGGAGAACGGGATCCCGCCGTTGCACAAGGTTTCAAGCTCTTCGCCGCCGCGGCCGAAGATAAACGGATCGCCGCCTTTCAGGCGCACGACGCGTTTGCCCTTTTGCGCTTCACGCAGCAGGATTTGGTTAATCTCTTCCTGCGGCACGCAGTGGTAGCCCGCGCGTTTGCCGACGAATACGCGGTCGGCATCACGACGGACCAGATTCATGATGTCGTCCGACACCAGGCGGTCGTAAACCACCACGTCAGCCTGCTGAATCTGCTGCAGGCCTTTTAGCGTCAACAAACCTGCATCGCCTGGGCCAGCACCAACCAGCACAACTTCGCCGCGGTGATCGAGCGGGGCGGAGAACAGGGATTCCGTCTCTTTTTCAACGGCAAGCTGGTCTTCATTGGCCAGATACTGCGCCAGACGGTCGTTGGTGAAGAACTTTTCCCAGAAGCGGCGACGCTCGCCCATGGTGGCAAAAGTTTGCTTCACGCGGCCACGCAGCGTGCCCGCAAAGGCGGCGATTTTACCCAGATGCAGCGGCAGGCTGGCTTCCAGCTTTTCGCGCAGCAGTCGGGCCAGAACAGGGGATGTGCCGCCGGAGGAAACGGCGACCATCAGCGGGGAGCGGTCGATGATCGACGGCATAATGAAGCTCGCCTGCTTCGGTGCATCGACCACGTTGCAGAATATACGGCGGGACTCGGCGGCATCGCTAACCTGCTGATTGACCTCATCATCGTCGGTGGCGGCAATCGCCAGCCAGCTTTCGTCCAGCAGCGTTTCTGAGAACGTGCCTTCTGCCAGGGTCAGCATATTTTGCTCAGCCCACACCTTAAACTGCGGGCTGAACTCGAGGGCGTTAACGGTGATGCGCGCACCTGCCTCCAGCAATAAACGCGCTTTGCGTTCAGCGACGTCGCCCCCGCCTACCAGCAGGCAGGCGCGGCCACGTAACTGACAAAATATCGGCAGGTGATCCACGGTAAATCCTCAATTAATTTCGGGCTGTTTCCGGTGCACCTGCGGCGGCAGGCTGCGGACGTTCGGCTTTCGGCGTAGCATACCAATAACCCAGACCCATGAATACCACGCCAGAAAGGGTATTCCCCAGCGTGACCCACAGCAGATTATGGCCGATACCGGACAGCGTATAAGCCTCGCTGTGGTGACCAAACCAGGAGAGGGCAAACAGCGTCATGTTGGCGATGGAGTGCTCGTAGCCGGAGGCGATAAACGCCAGCAGGCACCACCAGATAGCGATGAATTTCGCCGCGCCTTCGGTACGAATTGCCATCCAGATTGCCAGACAAACCAGCCAGTTACACAGCGCACCCTTAAAGAACAGCACCATCGCCGGCGCGGTGGTTTTTGCCAGCGCCACGGCGTGCACAATGCTGGTGTCTACCGGCAGCAGGCTGCCGCCGCCCCAGCTATACAGCAGCGCAACAAACACTGAACCTACCAGATTGCCAAGCCAGGTCTGCGGCAGAATCGCCCACATTTGGCCGTGAGAGATGGTGCCGGCTTTCACGCCGAAGGTCAGGAACATGGTGTGGCCGGTAAACAGCTCGGAACCGGCAATAATCACCAGCGTCAGGGCGATGCCGAAGGTTGCCCCCATGACCAGCGGGCGAATGGACGGATCGAGCAAATTACCGAGGGTGAAAATCAGGATGATGCCAAGGCCAACGTAGGCGCCCGCCATGGCAGAACTTACCCAGAAGCCCAGAGGATTCGTCTGCGAGAGACGGTTAATACGCGCGGCATTCGCCGCACACTTATTGATGGTATCGGTGAACATTTTTGTTATCCCAATGAAGTTAAAAATAAAAATTTAAAAAAAGAATCTAATTTTTACCCTCACCCTAACCCCTTCCCTGAGGGAGAGGGGATCGCCGGGGAAGCCTTGGTGACTTTCTCCCTCTCCTTAAGGGAGAGGGCCGGGGTGAGGGTTGTTTTAAGTATTAAGCTTTTATCTGTACCAGTCCGTCCTGCACGCGCGCTTCATAGTGCGGGACGGAGCGGCTTTCATCTTCCATGCACAGGCCGTCCCGCAGGCGGAAGTGCTGTTTTTTCAGCGGGCTGGTAACCCACAGCTCATCCTGATGTTCTGCAATCAGCCCGCGTGAAAGCACGCTCGCTTCAAAGAACGGGTCGATATTGCTGATGGCGTAAACCTGCTCGTCTTTACGCGGGCGGAAAATAGCAACTTGTGCAGATCCCACCAGGGCGCAAACACCCGTTGCAGGCAGGATGTCGTCTAGCTGACAAACGGTTGTCCACTGGCTCATGCGTGTTCCTCCACTTCTACCAGAGTGACCGGAATACGCTCATACGGCGTGGCCGGGCGGTGTTGTTCGCGCTCGCTAACTGTCTGCACGTTCGGGTCGCGCTGCGGGCTATTGATAAAGTGTTTGAAGCGAACCTGAGCCTGTGGCGTGTTCACGGTTTCTGTCCACTCGCAGATCACTTTCTCGCGCAGGCGGTTAATCTCAGCTTCAAGCTGATCGTTGAGGCTCAGCTTGTCGTCGACAATCACGCTACGCAGATAGTCGATACCGCCTTCCAGGTTTTCCAGCCAGACGGAAGTACGGGTGAGTTTGTCGGCGGTGCGGATGTAGAACATCATGAAGCGGTCGAGATACTTGATGATGGTATCGTGGTCGAGGTCCGCCGCCAGCAGGTCCGCATGGCGTGGCTTCATGCCGCCGTTACCGCAAACATACAGGTTCCAGCCTTTTTCAGTAGCGATGATGCCCACGTCTTTGCCCTGCGCTTCCGCACATTCGCGGGTACAGCCGGAGACGCCAAACTTCATTTTGTGCGGAGTACGAATGCCTTTGTAGCGGTTTTCCAGCTCGACGCCGAAGCCCACGCTGTCGCCCACGCCGTAACGACACCAGGTGCTGCCGACGCAGGTTTTTGCCATACGCAATGCTTTGGCATAGGCGTGGCCGGTTTCGAATCCGGCTTCAATCAGCTGACGCCAGATTTCCGGCAGGTCGTCCTTTTGTGCGCCGAACAGGCCGATGCGCTGGGAGCCGGTGATTTTGGTGTAAAGGTTATATTCGCGGGCGATACGGCCGACTTCCATCAGCCCCTCCGGCGTGATTTCACCGCCTGCTGAGCGCGGGATCACCGAGTAGGTGCCGTCTTTCTGGATGTTGCCGAGGAAGTTATCGTTGGTATCCTGCAGCGGCGTTAGCTCTGGCTGCAGCACGTAGTCGTTCCAGCAGGATGCCAGCAGCGAGCCTACGGTTGGCTTGCAGACTTCACAGCCGTAGCCTTTACCGTATTTTTGCAGCAGCTGGTCGAAGGATTTGATCCCTTCCACGCGGATCAGGTGGTACAGCTCCTGGCGTGAGAAGGCAAAGTGTTCGCACAGGTTGTTGTTCACTTCGATACCGGCTTTGGCCAGCTCGGCGTTCAGCACCTGGGTGACCAGCGGAATACAGCCGCCGCAGCCGGTGCCGGCTTTGGTTTCGGCCTTCAGCGCCGCAACGGTGTGGCAGCCTTTATTGATAGCCTTGATCAGGTCGCCTTTGGTGACGTCAAAGCAGGAACAGATTTGCGCGCTTTCCGGCAGCTTATCCACGCCGATAGACGGCTTACCGCTGCTGGCGTGAGCCGGCAGGATCAGCGAGTCCGGATTTTCCGGCAGCTCAATCGCGTTCAGCACCAGCTGCAGCAGGTTACCGTAGTCGCTGGTGTCGCCAACCAGCACCGCGCCGAGCAGGGTCTTGTTGTCTTCACTAACCACCAGGCGTTTGTATACCTCTTTGCTTTCATCGAGGTAAACATAGCTGCGGGCGTTTGGCGTGCGGCCGTGAGCATCGCCGATACCGCCGACGTCAACGCCGAGCAGTTTCAGCTTGGCGCTCATGTCCGCGCCTTCAAAGGTGTTTTCGCTCCCGAGCAGGTGGTCTGCGGTAACCTGAGCCATTTTGTAGCCCGGTGCGACGAGGCCGAAGACGCGGTTATTCCAGCTGGCGCATTCTCCGATGGCGTAAATATCCGGGTCTGAAGTCTGGCACTTATCGTTGATGGTGATGCCGCCGCGGGGGGCTGTTTCCAGCCCGCACTGGGTCGCCAGCTTGTCCTGAGGGCGAATACCGGTAGAGAAGACGATGAAGTCCACTTCCAGCTCGCTGCCGTCGGCAAAACGCATGGTTTTACGGGCCTCGGTGCCCTGCTGGACGATTTCCTGGGTGTTTTTGCCGGTGTGCACACGCACGCCCATGCGCTCGATTTTGCTGCGCAGCTGCTCCCCGCCCATGCGGTCAAGCTGCTCGGCCATCAGCATTGGCGCGAATTCGATAACGTGAGTTTCCACGCCGAGGTTTTTCAGCGCCCCGGCCGCTTCCAGCCCCAGCAGGCCACCGCCGACGACGGCACCGCGTTTGCTGCGGCGGGCGCAGGATTCAATAGCGTTCAGGTCTTCGATGGTACGGTAAACGAAGCAGTCCTGAGTTTCCGAGCCTTTAATAGGCGGGATCCACGGGTAAGAGCCCGTTGCCATGACCAGCTTGTCGTAATAAACGGTGCGGCCGGTATTGGAGTGGATCACTTTTTCCTGGCGGTTGATAGTGATGGCACGTTCGCCAACCAGCACTTTTACGCCGTGTTTTTCGTAGTAGCCGTCGCGGACGAGGGAAAGTTCTTCAGCGGTATGATGGGAGAAATAAGAAGAGAGGTGCACGCGATCGTAGGCTTTACGCGGCTCTTCACAAAATACGGTGATATCGAACTGGTCCGGCGGGGCTTTATCAAGTAAGTCTTCGATAAAGCGATGGCCCACCATGCCGTTACCGATAACTGCGATTCTGACCTTGCTCATAATTGCCTCAATTTCTTTTTTATTACCGCCTACCTTAACGATTCAGCCAGGGTGATTATTGATACAAATCAAACGCGCCTTTATATACCCATTAAGAGGTATATCATTGATTTTGATGTATTTTTGTAAGTAATGGAATTGACTGGTTTTTCGCCAGTAAATCAAAGCGGTGTATGCTATGAAACAGTCTGCGACGGATAAGAGAGGACTTATGGAAACGAAAGCGTTACGGGTTATTCAGAATGTGCGGCTGACGGGCCGGGAAGGGTTGTGGCAGCTGTCGATCGCTGACGGAAAATTTCAGGCCATTACGCCAATGGGTGAGGTGCAGCAGGAAAGCGGCCAGGCGTTGGACGGTGAAGGCGGGTTAGCCATTGCCCCCTTTGTTGAGCCGCATATCCATCTGGATACCACGCAGACCGCCGGGCAGCCGGGCTGGAATCAGTCCGGCACGCTGTTTGAAGGGATTGAACGCTGGGCGGAGCGCAAAGCCCTGCTGAGCCATGAAGATGTAAAACACAGGGCGTGGCAAACGCTGAAGTGGCAAATTGCCAACGGCATTCAGTATGTTCGTACCCACGTGGACGTTTCTGACCCGATGTTGACCGCATTGAAGGCGATGCTTGAAGTGAAGCAGGAAGTTGCCCCGTGGGTAGAGCTGCAGCTGGTGGCTTTCCCGCAGGAGGGCATTCTCTCCTATCCGAACGGCGAGGCTTTGCTGGAAGAGGCATTACGTCTGGGCGCCGATGTTGTCGGGGCTATCCCACATTTCGAGTTTACCCGTGAATATGGCGTTGAGTCGCTGCATAAGGCTTTTGCCCTGGCCCAGAAATATCAGCGGCGGTTAGATATTCACTGCGATGAAATAGACGATGAACAATCGCGGTTTGTCGAAACCGTGGCCGCTCTGGCCCACCGCGACGGTATTGGCGCGCGGGTGACCGCCAGCCACACAACGGCAATGCACTCTTACAACGGGGCCTATACCTCGCGGCTGTTCCGTTTGCTTAAGCTGTCGGGTATTAACTTTGTGGCAAACCCGCTGGTCAATATTCATTTGCAGGGGCGTTTCGATGATTACCCTAAACGCCGCGGCGTAACGCGGGTGAAGGAGATGCTGGGGGCGGGCATCAACGTTTGCTTCGGCCACGATGATGTTTTCGATCCGTGGTATCCGCTCGGAACCGCCAATATGCTGCAGGTGCTGCACATGGGGCTGCATGTTTGCCAGCTGATGGGCTATCAGCAAATAGACGAAGGGTTAAAGCTTATCACCGATAACAGCGCCCGCACCTTCGGCGTTGAGGACTACGGCATTGCACAGGGCAATACGGCGAACCTGGTTATTTTGCCTGCTGAAAACGGATTTGATGCGGTACGGCGGCAGGTGCCGGTGCGCTGGTCGATTCGTGCCGGGCAGGTCATTGCCACGACGCAGCCTGCTCAGACGAAGATAATGCTGGGGGATAAAACGGAAAAAATTCAGTTTGAAGGACCCTCTCCCCGTTAAGGAAGAGGGCGAATCGCAGGGCGATTAGTGTGCCGCAGCTTCTGCGCCATGACGACGGTGTTTGGTCACGAAACCAAGCACCAGGCACATGACGAACACCACAGCGTACAGGCCATTCGCGGTATGCAGAGCAGCCAGAGGGCCGCTGTGAGCCACGATTGGGCCGGTGACGATAAAGGTCAGCATGGTACCCACGGTGCCGCAGGTCAGCACAAAGTTAACCAGTTTCGGCGAAGACACTTTGGTCTGCTGTGAACCCAGGGTGATGATGGTGGTGTAAATCGCGCTGGAGAAGAAACCGAGCGCCAGAATAAACCACGCCAGGTGAGCCGGATCGCCGTGGTTGAACAGGTACATCAGCACGGTGGCCGCCCCGGCCAGCACGGTCAGGATGCGCTGCAGGTCGAAGAAACGCAGGATAAAGCTGAAGGCCCACATGCCGAACATGTAAGACATCCAGAAGTCGCTGACCAGCTTACCGGCATCGTTGATGCTCATGCCGAGGCCTTTGGCGTATTCCGGTACCCAGGAGATAAAGCCCAGCTGGCCGAGGATGTAGCATAGCGCCGCGACGGAGAGGAACAGCACGCCGATGCCCCATTTTTCTTTGGCAACAGGTTGCTCGTCTTTCTTCGCATGCTTGCCCAGCGCCGGGAACTCACAGCCCAGAGTCAGCAGGAAGATAGCCACGTAGACCAGACCGATACAGACGTAGACCCAGTACCAGTTGATGCTACGGGCCAGCAGGATTGCGGCGACCATCGGGAAAATCATCCCGGCCATGCTGAAGAAGGAGTCGGTAAACAGCAGGCGAGAACCGCGCTGACGCCCTTCATACATATGGGTGATCAGGAAGGTACCAATCGACATGGTTATCCCGCTCACCAGCCCCAGCACGAACATCGAGGCCGAGAAGATAGCCAGGTTATGACCGAAGATCAGGCCGGCAACGGCCAGCACCATCAGCAGGAAGCCAAAGCGCAGCTGGGTTTTCAGCGGTACGATTTCCATCAGCCAGGCGTTCAGGAAGATAGAGATCAAAATACCGGCATTAAGGAAAGTAAACGTGTTACTCATGCTGGACACCGGCAGATTGAAGTACTCTGCGATGTTTCCCATCACCATCCCGGTGACGATCACCAACGCCCCGGTCAGGGCGTAGGAGAAGAAGCTAATCCATAAAAGCTTGGTTCGGTTGCTGTTAGTCATAACGAGCCTGTGCAAGGAAGTGTAAAGCGCATTGACAGCGCGGCGGACGGGCAGATTTTAGTCATTTGCGTGATCTATTTAAATGAATTATGAATTTATTGCTGAAATAAACTAATTGAATCATGAAGTGCGTCACATATTTCAACCTATTTCAGCGCGCTGACGCTGCAACTCGTTGATTTGTGTAAAAGTAAATAACAGTAAATGGCTGGCGTCGACTGCGGTGCCTCTTTACAATCAAGCAACTTGCTTCACTCACTGCCTTCGTAAGGAATTATTCATGCTCAAATCGACACTGGCGGCTGTTGCAGCTGTATTCGCCCTTTCTGCGCTTTCCCCTGCGGCGCTGGCTGCAAAAGGCGATCCGCACGTCCTGTTGACCACCTCGGCTGGCAATATTGAGCTTGAGTTAAATAGCCAAAAAGCGCCTGTTTCGGTCAAAAACTTCGTGGATTACGTTAATAGCGGTTTTTATAACAACACCACCTTTCACCGTGTGATCCCGGGCTTCATGATTCAGGGCGGTGGCTTCACCGAAGATATGAACCAGAAGCAGCCTAATCCGCCGATCAAAAACGAAGCGGACAACGGCCTGCGCAATACCCGCGGCACGATTTCTATGGCGCGCACCGCCGATAAAGACAGCGCCACCAGCCAGTTCTTTATCAACGTGGCCGACAACGCATTCCTGGACCACGGCCAGCGCGACTTCGGGTACGCGGTATTTGGTAAAGTGGTCAAAGGCCTGGACGTTGCCGATAAAATCTCCCAGGCACCAAGCCATGACGTCGGCCCGTACCAGAATGTGCCGTCAAAACCTATCGTGATCCTTTCCGCGAAGGTTCTGCCTTAAGATTTCCGGCGCGGGTCCTGTCGCCCGCGCAACCCTCTCCTGAAGCAGAGAATTTCAATAAGTGGTGAGCCAGGCCAGGGAAAGCGGCTAGAATAACGCGTTCTTTTTTTGCCCTGGAGCCGCCATGTTACTGCTTATCGACAACTATGATTCCTTCACCTGGAACCTCTACCAGTATTTTTGCGAACTGGGTGAGGAAGTGCTGGTTAAGCGTAATGACGAAATTGGGCTGGACGACATCGAGCGTCTTGCCCCGGAGAAACTGGTGATTTCTCCAGGCCCCTGCACGCCGACCGAGGCGGGCATCTCCCTTACCGCCATTAATCACTTCGCCGGACAGCTTCCTGTTTTGGGCGTTTGCCTGGGGCATCAGGCCATTGCACAGGCGTTTGGCGCCACCATTGTGCGGGCAGAACAGGTGATGCACGGCAAAACCTCCGCTATCAGCCACAACGGCAGCGGCGTATTTCGCGGGCTGAATAATCCGCTGACCGTGACTCGCTACCACTCGCTGCTCATCGACCCTGCCACCTTGCCCGACAGTTTTGAAGTCACTGCCTGGACGGATAAGCAGGAAATCATGGGGATCCGCCACCGCTCGCTTGATCTTGAAGGCGTGCAGTTCCATCCGGAAAGCATTCTCAGCGAGCAGGGGCATGCGCTGCTGGCGAATTTCCTGAAGCGGTGAATTGTTGCTTGCCTGGTTTTGGTTTTTTATGCATATTTCGTGATTATATTTTCATTCATGTCTGACGCATAAAAACGGGTGGGGAATAAATGGCAACTGAACAATCAGCGGTTACGCGGGCAACCTTCGATGAAGTGATTCTGCCGATTTATGCACCGGCAGAGTTTATTCCAGTTAAAGGAAAGGGCAGCCGCGTGTGGGACTCCGCCGGGAAAGAGTACGTGGACTTTGCCGGAGGCATCGCCGTGACCGCGCTGGGGCATTGCCATCCTGCGCTCGTTGAGGCGCTGAAGGCCCAGGGCGAAACCCTGTGGCATACCAGCAACGTTTTTACCAATGAGCCAGCCCTGAAGCTTGCCCGTAAGCTGATCGACGCCACCTTTGCCGAACGCGTCGTCTTCATGAATTCCGGCACGGAAGCAAACGAAACGGCTTTCAAACTGGCCCGCTACTATGCTTCGACCCGTCACAGCCCGTACAAAAGCAAAATCATCGCCTTCTACAATGCGTTCCACGGCCGCTCGCTGTTCACCGTTTCCGTAGGCGGGCAGGCTAAATACTCCGACGGCTTTGGCCCCAAACCGGCCGACATTATCCACGTGCCATACAACGACCTTGCGGCGGTGAAAGCGGTGATGGATGACCATACCTGTGCGGTAGTTGTTGAGCCGATTCAGGGTGAAGGCGGCGTGACCGCTGCGACGCCGGAGTTCCTCCAGGGGCTGCGTGATTTGTGTGATGAGCACCAGGCGCTGCTGGTGTTTGATGAAGTCCAGTCCGGGATGGGCCGCACCGGCGAATTATTCGCTTATATCAACTACGGCGTCACCCCGGATATTTTGACCAGCGCCAAAGCCCTCGGCGGCGGTTTCCCGGTGAGCGCGATGCTGACCACCCATGAGATTGCCTCCGCGTTCCACGT
Organism: Cedecea sp. P7760; assembly: GCF_013386425.1. Taxonomy (NCBI): domain Bacteria; kingdom Pseudomonadati; phylum Pseudomonadota; class Gammaproteobacteria; order Enterobacterales; family Enterobacteriaceae; genus Cedecea; species Cedecea sp. P7760. The sequence goes on from NZ_JACARU010000025.1 coordinate 79,971, forward strand.
GGGCAGCCACGGTTCAACCTATGGCGGTAACCCGCTGGCATGTGCGGTGGCCGGTGCGGCTTTCGATATCATCAATACGCCAGAAGTTCTGCAAGGCGTGGCGGTGAAGCGCCAACTGTTCGTTGAACAGTTGCAGAAGATTAACGACCAGTTCGATCTGTTTAGCGATATTCGCGGCATGGGGCTGTTGATTGGCGCAGAGCTGAACGAGAAGTACAAGGGACGTGCCCGTGAGTTTCTCTATGCGGGAGCGGCTGAAGGCGTGATGGTGCTGAATGCCGGCCCGGACGTCATGCGTTTTGCGCCTTCGCTTATCGTTGAAGACGCGGATATCCTGGAAGGAATGCAGCGCTTTGCTAAAGCCGTTGCCCGCGTGGTGGCTGGTTAAACTTAACCCGAGCGCCGCAGGCGGCGGCTCAGCCAGATCCCATGCTGAGGCCGCTGGCGCCAGGCTACCGAGGAGATGGTATGCATGGTGTTCAGGTGGCCAATAATCCGCTGTAAATGCTGCTCCATGGTGCTTAACGGCCCCGTGGGCAGCGTGTCCGCATCCAGAATATTGGCGTCGTTCGATCCGCCAGGCCCGTCATACTCCAGCCTTTGCTGGCAGCGCTGTAAGCCTATTTCACAAGACTGCAGGTACTTTTGCGCCAGGTCCGGCGTGAGCATGTTGTGCTCGCGCGCCAGAGTTGTCATGGCGTTGATATGCTCGACGATGAACTGGCTGTGGGTCACCCAGAGCTTCATGTCTGCCAGATAGTGAGAGTTAAATCCGGGTTCCTGCATCGCCTGGTTGAGCGAGTTGAAGAGCGCGTTGTGCGCCTGGTTGACCCGCATTCGTTGCCAGGCCAGAGGCGTGGGTTCCGGATCGTTGCTCAATATCAGGCGAATCGCATCCTGGTCGGCCTCGAGCGCGTCGTGGGCGTTCTGGCGCAGCAGGCCAGTTTGCCACTGTGGCCAAAGCCAGATCATGCCGCCAAAGGCAATCAGGCAGCCGAGCAGCGTGTCGATAAGCCGTGGAATGATGTAGCTTTCGGCGCTCAGGGTAATGAGCTGCAGGGTATATACCGCCGTGACGGTAAAGCCGATGGTGGCCCAGCCGTAGCTTTTGCGGATGAACAGATAGCTCACCAGGGTAATCATTAGCATCGCCAGCAGGGTGTAGCTGTCCGGGACGTGGAAGTGCAGGGTGATACCGGCGATACACAGTCCTGCCATGGTGCCAGCCGCCCTGTGCACGATACGTACCCGGGTGGCGCCGTAGCCGTTTTGCGTCACGAACATCACGGTCATCAGGATCCAATACGGTTTAGGCAGATGTAAGAAGGACCCGAGCAGGCTGGCAATCGTCAACATTACGCCTAAACGTGCGGAGCTGCGCAGCGCTGATGACTTGAAGGAGAGATAGTTTTTCAGGGCCGGGAAGAACGGCAGGCGGCGCTCCCGATCTTCCATTAAATCCCTTACATACAGCGGGCGTTGGGTTTTCAGCACCCGGCCGATGCGGCTGAAGTGATAATGGCAGAACTGCCCGACCGGGTTATCCGGGTTCTGGCGGGCGATCTTTTCCAGGGCGTCGATCTGCTTGTCCATGGTAAAGCGCGTCGGGTAGCGGTGGTAGAGAATATCGTCTGCCAGCACCCGCAGGCGTGCGGCGATGGTTCGGGCGTTCCAGCGGATCACCGCCTCGGCATGGCTTTGCTCGACCAGCTTCTGGACCTCTTCCGGCTGATGCAGGCTAACCGAAATGTGCTCCTGCAAATCCAGGGCGACCTGGAAAGCGCGTAGCAGGCGTTTGTAGCCATTTTGCTGATTGGCCGACAGCATATGCAGCTGCTGGTAGCAGGTCGTTATCAGGTCGACGGCTTTCTGCTGACGTACCAGCAGCGGCGGCAGCGCTTTTTCAGGATCCGTATGCTGGGTCAGCAGGCTGTACTTTGCTTCGCAGTAGTCCGCAAGCTGGCGGTACAGCAGGCTGAGCGACTCTCTGAGCGGCTGTTCACGCCATAGCCTGAACCAGAACCAGTTAAACGCGCCGTACCAGATGGTGCCGGAGATATAGAGCACCATCGGTTTCCAGATAGGCATGTTGCCGGCCATGCTGAGCGTAAAAATGGCGGCAATCAGCGACGCGGGCAGCAGGCGAGCATGCAGCGAGCTTATCTCCGCCGTGACGCCGAGCAGCAGGGCCATGACGATTAATATCGCAGGCAGCGGGACGTGGGTGTAAAGCAGCAGCAGCTGCATGATAAGGCTGCTAACGGCGAACAGGCTGCCGCCGATGATCAAGCGTTTGAAGAAGCGTTTATGCGGCGTGTCCAGCCCGGCAATGTTGCAGCAGGCAGGCACTAACGAGAAGAGCAGGCCATTTTGCAGGCTGCCGAGAATCAGGCCGATAGCCACGGGTAAACACAGCACCAGGGTTTGCCGCAGCGCGTAGTTAACTTCCGGGTGATAAATTAATCTCTTCCACATAGCCTGAATTGTAGAGACAAAAAAGGCGTGTTACCGAAGCGACACGCCTTTATGGGGCTAATTAGCGAGTGCCGTAAACGACAATCGTTTTACCGTGTGCGGAAATGAGGTTCTGGTCTTCCAGCATTTTCAGAATACGGCCAACGGTTTCGCGGGAGCAGCCCACGATCTGACCGATTTCCTGGCGGGTGATTTTAATCTGCATCCCGTCCGGGTGGGTCATGGCGTCCGGCTGTTTAGCCAGGTTCAGCAGCGTCTGTGCGATACGGCCGGTCACGTCGAGGAAGGCGAGGTTGCCGACTTTCTCGGAGGTCACCTGCAGGCGACGCGCCATCTGGGAAGACAGACGCATCAGAATGTCCGGGTTGACCTGAATCAGCTGGCGGAATTTTTTATAAGAAATTTCAGCTACTTCACAGGCTGACTTGGCGCGAACCCAGGCGCTACGCTCCTGGCCTTCTTCGAACAAACCTAATTCACCAATGAAATCACCCTGATTCAGATAAGAAAGGATCATCTCCTTGCCTTCTTCATCTTTAATCAGAACAGCTACGGAGCCTTTGACGATGTAGTACAGCGTCTCCGCCTTTTCACCCTGGTGAATCAGCGTGCTCTTCGACGGATACTTATGAATGTGGCAATGAGACAAGAACCATTCGAGAGTCGGGTCTGTTTGCGGTTTGCCAAGCACCATGCGCGGTTATCCTCTGTTATAAACTGGCTACCAAAGACAAGACTCGGAACCTCTTGTCTGGCGTTGCAATCGTGAAATTTTCCCAAACCCTGGGAACTGGCGGGCAGGTCACTCCTGCGGCCTGTAATTAGTCGTTTCCTCTGCTTACGGCATAAACTTCTCTGTATAGCAGCAGCATCCGGATTGTTTTAGCATAGCTTTTGGTAAGTGTCTTGTCTTGTCTCGTTTCAGCATGACCTGGATCGCCTTACGTTGCCAGTTTTCACGTAGGCGCGTAATCTGAAAGAATATTTTCTCAACTGGAGTAGGCAAAATGCAGGCACGTGTTAAATGGGTGGAAGGCATGACCTTCCTCGGTGAGTCCGCTTCTGGCCACCAGATCCTGATGGACGGTAATTCTGGCGATAAAGCGCCAAGCCCAATGGAAATGCTGCTGATGGCGGCGGGCGGCTGTAGCGCCATTGACGTGGTGTCGATTTTACAAAAAGGCCGCCACGACGTGACGGACTGTGAGGTGAAGCTGACTTCGGAACGCCGCGAAGAAGCGCCGCGTTTGTTCACCCATATTAATCTGCACTTTGTGGTTAGCGGAAAAGAGCTGAAGGATAGCGCCGTCGCTCGCGCAGTCGATCTTTCTGCTGAAAAGTATTGCTCGGTAGCGCTCATGCTTGGGAAAGCGGCAAACATTACCCACAGCTATGAAGTGATCGAAGCTTAAGCGTCAAAAAGGCGGCATTCACGCCGCCTCTGCCGAATCAGGCAATCTTCCTGCCTTCCGCCAGTCGCTGCACCAGCGGCCCCATAATCAGTTCCATCGCCAGCCCCATTTTTCCGCCAGGCACCACCAGGGTGTTGATGTGGGAGATAAACGATCCTTGCAGCATCGCCAGCAGATAAGGGAAGTCGATGTCGTCCAGGCCGCGGAAGTGGATAACCACGAAGCTTTCGTCCAGCGACGGAATTGCCCGGGCGGCAAACGGGTTAGAGGTATCCACCGTTGGGACGCGCTGGAAGTTAATATGGGTGCGTGAAAACTGCGGGGTAATAAAGTTGATGTAATCGTCCATCGAACGCACGACGGAGTCCATCACCGCCTCCCGCGAATGACCGCGTTCGCCGGTGTCGCGAACCAGTTTCTGAATCCATTCCAGGTTAACGATAGGCACCACGCCAACCAGCAAATCTACGCAGTCGGCCACGTTGTGCTGCGGGGTGACAACGCCGCCGTGTAGGCCTTCATAAAACAGAACGTCGGTTGGCTCCGGCAGCGGCTGCCACGGCGTAAAGGTGCCGGGCACCTGGTTCCACGGCACGGCTTCATCGTAGGTATGCAGATATTTACGTGATTGCCCTTTGCCGCTCTGGCCGTATTCGATAAAGGTTTGTTCCAGTAATCCGAAGTCATTGGCTTCTGGGCCAAAATAGCTGATGTGGCGGCCGGCATCGCGCGCCTTGCGGATGGCCATGTCCATTTCCGGGCGGGTGTAGCGATGGAAACTGTCGCCTTCAACTTCGGCGGCACGCAGGTTGAGCTGCTGGAAAATCTTGCGGAAGGCGAGGCTGGTGGTGGTGGTTCCGGCGCCGCTGGAACCTGTGACCGCAATAACCGGGTGTTTGGCTGACATAGGGTGACAACTCCATGAAGGATCGGAAAAAGGTCTGGTTTCTGATTGTTATACTTTTCAGCCAGTATAGATCACCCCGCCGGTTAGCGGTCAGCCGCGAAACTGCCCGCGCGGCATAATGTTTACCGTTTCATGGAGTTCAGACCAAACCAGCACGGCTTCGCCGCTTTGCAGCTGGCGCTTCACGTCGGCGACTTTTTGCGTCAGCGAGCGCTCCTGCTCACCATAATCGGTGCCTTCGCGTAATACAAAAGATTCAATCAAACTGTCGAGCGTTTCAGGGGCGAGATCTTGCCAGGGAATGATCATTTCAGTGGTCCAGGAAGCGGGTTAGCCAGTCAGGGATGCGCTGCTCAAGCCACATCTGCGGGCGCAGCGGCGTGCCGCCAACGAAGCCAACGTGGCCGCCATAGGTGGTGAGCTGATAGTGGATATTCGGCGGCAGCGTTTCGCGGTCCGGGATCACGTGGTGGTCCATAAACGGATCGTCTTTGGCGTGAATAATCAGCGTCGGCGAGGCAATGTCCGGCAAGAGCGGCATGGCGCTGCACTGGCGGTAGTAGTCCAGCGCGTCGGCAAAACCGTGAATTTTTGAGGTGATCAGATCGTCGAACTCGCGAATCCGGCGCAGGCTTTTGAGTTTACGCAGGTCGATAGGCAGCGAACCGGGGTAGCTCTTCAGCTTGCGGGCGGCATTTTTCTTCAGCAGGTTCAGCAGATAGTGCTGATAAACGCGCGAGAAGCCTTGTTCCATGTGATAGCAGCATTGCTCGAGCATCAACGGTGCGGAGACGATAACCCCCGCTTTCAGCGTACAGGCCGCGCCCTGTTTTGCCATCAGGCAGGCGAGCATATTCCCGCCCAGCGAAAAACCAACCGCAGCGGTCGGGACTTCGCCATAGCGCTGATTTAGCCAGTCGAGGAAATACGTGCCGTCCTCGGTTTCGCCGGAGTGATAAATGCGCTCTTTGCGATTTGGCACGCCGCTACAGCCACGAAAATGCATCACCACGCCTAACCAGCCGCGCTTTTTGGCCGCTTCAATCATGCCGTGAGCATAGGGGCTGTGGAGGCTGCCTTCCAGGCCGTGAAACACCACCAGACGCGGTTTGTGCATGGCGGTTTGCGGATCTTCGCTCCACGCAAGATCGACAAAATCCCCGTCCGGCATATCCAGGCGCTGCCAGTGAGGTTTGAAATTGATTCGGCGGCGAATCAAACGTGGGATCATGGTTTGCAGATGCGGATTACTGAGTCCGCGCATCGGGCGGAAATCGTCACCTTCATCATGATGAATATTCAATTCTAAAGGACTTGTACTGGCCATATCACACTGTTAGTTTCGTTTAGTTCGCTAATTATTCTTCGGGTGTGGAGCACCCAATTCATGGACTTAACGCTTTTTCTGTCGATGCTGGGCTTTCTCTGGGTCGCCGCGATTACACCTGGCCCTAATAATACGCTACTTACCGCGTCCGGGGCGAATTACGGTTTCTTCCGCAGCCTGCCGTTGATGATTGGCATCATGCTCGGGATGCAGTGCATTCTGGTGCTGGTGGCCTTCGGCGTCGGGAGTTTAATCCTGCTGTACCCGGCTTTGCACCTTATCCTGAAGATTGCCGGTAGCGTTTATCTTTTGTGGCTGGCCTGGAAAATTGGTACCGCGAAATACGAGCGGCTGGAAACGGATGCTGCCCCGCCTTCACCGGTACCTTTCTGGCAGGGTGGCCTGCTGCAGGTGATAAACCCTAAAGCCTGGCTGATGGCGCTGGGTGCCGTGGCAAGCTTCAGTCTGGCTGGCGCCGATTATCTGCATTCCGTGGCGATGATTAGCGTAGGCATTGCGCTGGTGAACATCGTGGCCGGCGTAATCTGGATAGCCTTTGGCAGCCTGATTGGCCTGTTCCTGCGCAGCCGTCGCTCCTGGGCCATTTTCAACGTTAGCATGGGCGTGTTAACCGCGGCCTGCGTGCTGCTTATCTGGCGTTGAGGGCAAACCCTCTCCTCGCGAGGAGAGGGAAAACTTAGCGTTTAGTCGCTCTGCAGCATCTGCTCAAGCTGTTCCTGGGCGTCCAGCCATTCCATCTCACACTCTTCCAGCGCCGACTTCACTTTTACCTGCGTTTGCAGACATTCGTTCATCTCGGCTTTACGGCTTTGCTCGTAGATAGCGCTGTCTGCCAGTTTCTCTTCTACCCCTGCAAGCTGAGCGTTCAGCTTTTCCATCTGCTTTTCAAGCTGGGTGATTTGCTTACGCAGCGGCTGGGTTTGCGTGCGAAGCTCGGCCTCACGGCGCTTCTGGTCCTTACGGGCCTGGGCGCTGTTGGCGTTATCCTTCGCGGTATCGGCAGGCTGGTTTTCCTGCTTTTGCAGGTCGCTCAGCCACTGCTGGTAATCTTCAAGGTCACCGTCGAAAGCTTCCACTTTGCCGTCGTGCACCAGATAGAGATCGTCCGTGGTGGAGCGCAGCAGGTGGCGGTCGTGCGAGACCACAACCAGCGCCCCTTCGAAGTCAATTAACGCTTCAGTCAGCGCCTGGCGCATGTCGAGGTCAAGGTGGTTTGTCGGTTCATCGAGCAGCAGCAGGTTAGGGCATTGCCAGACAACCAGCGCCAGTACCAGCCTGGCTTTTTCACCGCCGGAAAAGCGTGCCGTTTGCTCCGTGACTTTATCGCCCTGGAAACCAAAGCCGCCCAGGTAGTCGCGCAGCTGCTGTTCCAGCTCGCGGGGAGCAATCCGGGCCAGATGCTGGAGCGGCGATTCGTCGGCACGCAGGTATTCCAGCTGATGCTGGGCGAAGTAGCCGAGCTTGATGCCTTTGGCGAGGCCAATGTCGCCCTGCAGAGGCTCTAGTTCACCGGCCAGCAGCTTGATTAAGGTGGATTTACCCGCCCCGTTTCGGCCCAGCAGGCCAATACGCGAGCCGGGAACCAGGTTCAGTTTGATGGAGTTCAGGATCACCCGCTCGCCGTAGCCTGCGCTAACTTTTTCCATCCGCAGTAGCGGGTTGGGCAGGTTTTCTGGCGCCCGGAAGCTGAAGTGGAACGGATTATCGACGTGCGCCGGGGCAATCAGCTCCATGCGTTCCAGCATCTTCACGCGACTTTGCGCCTGCTTGGCTTTAGAGGCTTTGGCCTTGAAGCGGTCGATAAAGCTTTGCAGGTGGGCCACTTTTTGCTGCTGGCTCTCAAACATCGACTGCTGCTGAGACAGGCGAGTCGCGCGCTGGATCTCGAACGAAGAGTAGTTGCCGGTGTACTCGAACATATTTTCCTGTTCGATGTGGATAATTTTATCGACCACCGGATCGAGGAAGTCGCGGTCGTGAGAGATAAGGATCAGCGTGCCCTGGTAGCTTTTCAGCCAGCGTTCCAGCCAGATGACCGCGTCCAAATCGAGGTGGTTAGTTGGTTCATCAAGCAGTAAAAGGTCGGAACGGCAAATCAGCGCCTGAGCGAGGTTAAGACGCATGCGCCAGCCGCCCGAGAAATCGCTTACCGAACGTTCCAGCTGTTCATTGCTAAAGCCCAGGCCGTGCAGCAGGCTGGAAGCGCGGGAACGAATGGTCCAGGCATCTACCGCATCCAATTTGCCGTGGACCAACGCAATGGCGTGGCCGTCGTTGCGTTCGTTTGCCGCGTTCAGTTCGGCTTCCAGCTTACGGAATTCACGATCGCCATCGATGACATACTCTATGGCTGGCATGGCCAGCGCGGGCGTTTCCTGATTAACCCAGGCAAGCTGCCAGTTGCCGGGGAAGCTTGCGCTGCCGCCGTCGGCGCTTATCTCGTTTTTCAGCAACGCCAGCAGCGTGGATTTTCCACAGCCGTTTTTACCCACCAGGCCGACTTTTTGCCCGGGGTTGATAGTGGCGGTGGCGTTATCCAGCAGAACGCGGGTGCCGCGACGAATTTGTAACGAGGAGAAAACAATCATAAAGCGCCGTATGTTCAGAGTATGTTAAATTGTCATTGTAATTCGTTAACATGTCGCCTGGGCAACAGGTCGGGCTGCATGGTAGCCCAAAATAATGACTATGACGACGCCCTGGAGGGTAATGATGTCGCAGCCGCCGAAAGTTTTGCTGCTGTATGCCCATCCGGAATCCCAGGACTCGGTGGCTAACCGGGTTTTGCTTCAGCCGGCTCTGCAGCTTGAAAATGTGACCGTGCACGATCTCTACGCGCACTATCCCGATTTTTTTATCGATATTTACCATGAACAGTCATTGCTGCTCGAGCACGATGTCATTGTTTTTCAACACCCTCTCTACACCTACAGCTGCCCTGCGCTGCTGAAGGAGTGGATGGATCGCGTTCTAAGCCGCGACTTTGCCAGCGGCGTTGGAGGCAACGCTCTGGCGGGAAAGTACTGGCGCAGCGTGATAACCACCGGCGAGCCGGAAGGCGCCTACCGCTATGACGGCTACAACCGCTTTCCCTTAACGGAAATTTTACGCCCCTTTGAGCTCACCGCCGCAATGTGCAAGATGCACTGGCTGATGCCGATTATCGTTTATTGGGCGCGCCGCCAGTCTAAGCCGGAGCTGGAAAGCCACGCGAAAGCCTACGGCGAGTGGCTGGCGAATCCGTTGCCGATGGGAGGGCGCTGATGGAAGGATCTGATTTGCTGCTGGCGGGCGTACTGTTCCTCTTTGCGGCGGTTGTTGCCGTGCCCATTGCCGCTCGTTTAGGTATTGGTGCCGTGCTGGGCTATTTGCTGGCAGGCATCGCCATTGGCCCGTGGGGCTTAGGTTTTATCAGCGACGTCGATGAAATTCTGCACTTCTCCGAGCTGGGCGTGGTGTTCCTGATGTTTATCATCGGCCTGGAGCTGAATCCGTCGAAATTATGGCAGCTACGGCGCTCTATATTCGGGGTTGGGGCCGCGCAGGTTATCCTCAGCGCGATTGTGCTGGCCGGGCTGCTGATGCTGACGAACTTCTCCTGGCAGGCCGCGGTTGTGGGCGGTATCGGTCTTGCGATGTCGTCGACGGCGATGGCGCTGCAGCTGATGCGGGACAAAAGCATGAACCGCAGCGAGTCCGGCCAACTGGGCTTTTCGGTGCTGCTGTTCCAGGACCTGGCGGTGATCCCCGCTTTGGCGCTGGTGCCGCTGCTGGCCGGTAACGGGGACGATCATACCGACTGGATTAAAGTTGGCCTGAAGGCGCTGGCGTTTATCGGCATGCTCCTTGGCGGGCGATACCTGCTTCGCCCGGTGTTCCGCTTTATTGCGGGTTCCGGCGTGCGTGAAGTCTTTACCGCGGCGTCCTTGCTGTTGGTGCTTGGGTCAGCGCTGTTTATGGATGCGCTTGGTTTCTCCATGGCGCTGGGGACGTTTCTGGCCGGCGTGCTGCTGGCCGAAAGTGAATATCGCCACGAGCTTGAGATTGCTATCGATCCGTTTAAAGGGCTGCTGCTGGGGCTGTTCTTTATCTCTGTCGGCATGGCGCTAAACCTGGGCGTGTTGTTTACCCATCTTTTGTTGATTGCTGTCAGCGTGGTGGCGCTGGTCGCGGTAAAAGCCACCATTTTGTATGGCCTGTCTCGCGTCTATGGTTTACGCAGCTCTGAAAGGCTGCAGTTTGCCGGGGTGCTGAGCCAGGGCGGGGAGTTTGCCTTCGTGCTGTTTTCTGCGGCCGCCTCGCAGAAGCTTTTCCAGGGCGAGCAAATGCCGCTGCTGCTGGTGACGGTGACGCTGTCGATGATGACCACGCCGCTGCTGATGAAAGGCGTGGATGCCATACTTGCCCGGCGCTTTAACCCTGGTGATGAGACCGAAGAGACGCCTTACGTTGAGGACGATCATCCGCAGGTCATCATCGTCGGGTTTGGGCGCTTTGGTCAGGTCATTGGCCGCCTGCTGATGGCTAACAAGATGAGAATCACCGTCCTTGAAAGGGATATCAGCGCCGTAAGCCTGATGAGGAAGTACGGCTATAAGGTGTATTACGGGGATGCGACGGAAGTGGAGCTGCTGCGTTCTGCTGGCGCAGAAGCGGCGAAATCCATTGTTATTACCTGCAATGAGCCGGAGGATACGATGCAGATTGTCCACCTCTGTCAACAACACTTTCCACACCTTGCCATTCTGGCGCGTGCTCGCGGGCGTGTTGAAGCACATGAACTGCTGCAGGCCGGCGTTAAACTGTTCTCGCGGGAAACTTTTTCCAGTGCCCTCGAGCTGGGACGTAAAGCATTGCTCACGCTAGGAATGCATCCGCATCAGGCGCACCGCGCGCAGCAGCACTTCCGCCGTCTGGATATGCGTATGCTGCGTGAGCTAATGCCCATCCATACCGATAGCGCGCAGATTTCCAGGGTGCGTGAAGCCCGCCGTGAGCTGGAAGAGATTTTCGAACGTGAAATGCAACAAGAGCGTCGGCAGCTGGACGGCTGGGACGAATTTGAATAGTAAGCCAGCCCGTAGAAGAAATACCTACGATAGAGATTTGATCGGCGGAAGCAAGAAATAAACCAGGAAAATCAATTTATTGATTTTCGCCAGATAACCAAAAAGAGGGAAAAACCACGCTTTTTCCCTCTTTTTCAGAACATCAGGTGAAGCCAATGTCAGTGCGTAAACGTTTTATTGCCGGGGCCGTTTGCCCCAAGTGCCAGGCGAAGGATTCCCTTGCCCTGTGGCGTGAGAACAACGTCGATATCGTTGAGTGCGTGAAGTGCGGCCACCAGATGCGCGAGGCGGATAAGCAGGTTCGCGAGCACGTTCGTGAGCAGGAACAGGTGATAGGGATTTTTCATCCCGACTAGCGAGATGAAGCAGCTTTTTTTAAGCTAGAGAGTACAGCGGCGCAGATTTCCGTTACAATCTGCGCCAGTTTTTTCCCTACGCTCGTTCAGGAGATATCATGAAAGTAGCAAAAGACCTGGTGGTCAGCCTGGCTTATCAGGTACGTACAGAAGACGGTGTGTTGGTCGATGAGTCTCCGGTGAGCGCGCCGCTGGACTACCTGCACGGTCACGGCTCCCTGATTTCTGGCCTGGAAACGGCGCTGGATGGTCACGAAGTTGGCGACAAGTTTGACGTTGAAGTAGGCGCAAACGACGCTTACGGTCAGTACGACGAAAACCTGGTGCAGCGTGTACCGAAAGACGTCTTCATGGGCGTTGACGAGCTGCAGGTTGGTATGCGCTTTATGGCGGAAACCGATCAGGGTCCCGTTCCGGTTGAAATTACCGAAGTGGAAGACGAGCACGTTGTGGTTGACGGCAACCATATGCTGGCTGGCCAGAACCTGAAGTTCAACGTTGAAGTTGTGGCGATTCGCGAAGCGACCGAAGAAGAGCTGGCTCACGGCCACGTTCACGGCGAGCACGATCATCATCACGACCACGATCATGACGGCTGCTGCGGCGGTCATGGCCACGATCACGACCATGGCCACGAGCAGGGTAAAGGTGGTTGCGGCAACGGCGGCTGTGGCTGCCACTGATCGCTGTTAAAGAGAGAAAAGGCCGCATTAGCGGCCTTTTTTACATCTGCAATTCAGTAATGCGGCGGCGGCGTCTCTTCAGACTCAGAGGCGATCATCGACGGCTGGCTTGCCTTCAGTTTTTCAACCAGCAGGCGGAAATGCTCGCGAAGTTTGGCCATCTCAAGTTCGTGCGCCGTCACGGTCTGATTCAGCTCTTCAATCGTTATCTCCTGAAATGCAAGACGACTCTCGAGATCTTCCAGCCGTTGTTCGGTGGATTTAGGGTGCATGGCGGATCCTCTTCTGCCTGCGGGATGGACAATATGCGGTGATTTTACTGAAAATGACTCAGCTTTACAGCGCAGAAGCACTTTGAAGGAAACTTCTTTAAACAAAAAGAATCTCAATTTGACTCGATAACTCGCTGAGAGATTGTGTAGATTTCTTTCACGACGTTATAGTACGTCACTTAGCTTATTTGAAAAACCTGGGGTGAGAGGCCCCGGCCCTTGGAGAAATGGATGAAATCATTATTTAAAGTAACGCTTCTGGCGACCACAATGGCCGTTGCCCTTAATGCTCCTGCTTTTGCCGCACCCGCTGCTGCGAAAGATGCGCCTGCTGCCGCTCAGGCTGACAGCAAAGCTGCCTTTAAGAACGACGATCAGAAAGCGGCCTATGCGCTGGGTGCTTCACTTGGGCGTTACATGGAAAACTCCCTGAAAGAGCAAGAGAAACTGGGCATCACTCTGGACAAAGCTCAGCTGATCGCGGGCGTGCAGGATGCGTTTGCTGATAAGAGCAAACTGTCTGACCAGGACATCGAGCAAACTCTGCAGGCGTTTGAGACTCGCGTAAAAACCTCCGCTCAGGAGAAAATGGAAAAAGACGCTAAACAGAACGCAGACAAAGGCAAAACCTTCCGCGATGCTTTCGCCAAAGAGAAAGGCGTTAAAACTTCGTCTACTGGCCTGATGTATAAAGTTGAGAAAGACGGTACCGGCGATGCGCCAAAAGATACCGATACCGTTGTGGTTAACTACAAAGGTACGCTGATCGACGGTAAAGAGTTTGATAACTCTTACACCCGTGGTGAGCCTCTTTCCTTCCGTCTTGATGGCGTTATCCCAGGCTGGACTGAAGGCCTGAAAAACATCAAGAAAGGCGGCAAAATCAAGCTGGTTATTCCACCAGAGCTGGCTTACGGTAAAACTGGCGTTCCAGGGATCCCTGCCAACTCCACGCTGGTGTTTGAAGTTGAGCTGCTGGACATTAAACAGGCGCCAAAAGCTGACGCTAAACCTGCAGCAGCAGCGGATGCCAAAGCGGCTGACGCAGCAAAAAGCAAGTAATTTTCTGGCAGTTTGAACCGCCGCCCATCGGGCGGCGGTTTTGTTTTTGGGACTTGCTTTATTTTCCCCCACGCGCAATGAGGAGAATAAAGACTGGAAAGCACGTCTTACGTTGTATTACCTTACGGGCAGCGTTTCAACCGAGTATGAGTCTGCCCTGACACCATCAAAGCGCGACAGGCTCTCATTAGAGGGTGGTATTTTTACATGTCCAATTCGCTTTTAACCAACGAAACCAGTGAACTCGATTTACTGGACCAGCGTCCTTTTGAGCAAACCGACTTCGAAATCTTAAAATCCTATGAAGCGGTTGTGGACGGGTTAGCGATGCTGATTGGCTCCCATTGCGAAATCGTTCTGCATTCCTTGCAGGACCTGAAATGTTCAGCCATTCGTATTGCTAATGGTGAACATACCGGGCGAAAAATAGGCTCGCCAATCACCGATCTGGCGCTGCGCATGCTGCACGATATGACCGGTGCCGACAGCAGCGTATCAAAGTGCTATTTTACCCGCGCGAAAAGCGGCGTTCTGATGAAATCGGTGACCATTGCGATTCGCAACCGTGACCAGCGCGTGATTGGTTTGCTGTGCATCAACATGAACCTCGACGTGCCGTTCTCCCAAATTATGTCGACCTTTGTGCCACCAGAAACGCAGGATCAGGAAGTGCCGTCCTCGGTGAACTTTGCCTCATCCGTTGAAGACCTGGTGATGCAAACGCTTGAATTCACAATCGAAGAAGTGAATGCCGATCGCAACGTGTCGAACAACGCCAAGAACCGCCAGATAGTCCTTAACCTCTACGAGAAAGGCATCTTCGATATCAAAGATGCGATTAACCAGGTTGCCGACCGCCTGAACATTTCCAAGCACACCGTTTATCTCTACATCCGCCAGTTCAAAAACGGCGACTTCCTCGGCCAGGATAAGTAATGCGCTTTGCGTTGATGGTTACCGGGCCGGCTTATGGTACTCAGCAGGCGAGTAGCGCGCTGCTGTTTGCCCGAGCATTGCTGGCGGAAGGCCATATGCTTGAGAGCGTTTTTTTCTATCGCGAGGGGATTTATAACGCTAATCAGCTCACCGCGCCGGCAAACGATGAGGTTGATCTGGTCCGCGAGTGGCAGTCGCTGAGCTCGCAGCACGGTGTCGCGCTGCACATCTGCGTGGCCGCGGCATTGCGTCGCGGTGTGACCGATGAAGAACAGGCGAAATCTTTGGGACTCCACGTCAGTAATCTTCAGCCCGGCTTTACGCTTAGTGGGCTGGGAGCGCTGGCGGAAGCCGCGCTGACCTGTGAAAGAATGGTGCAATTCTGATGAAGCGTGTGGCTTTTGTGTTCCGCTCTGCGCCGCACGGCAGCACGTCTGGTCGGGAAGGGCTGGATGCGTTATTGGCAACGTCGGCGCTGTCTGAAGATATCGGCGTGTTCTTTATCGGTGACGGCGTTCTGCAGCTCCTGCCGAATCAACAGCCGGCAAAAGTGCTGGGCAGAGACTACATCGCTACCTTCCGCGTTTTGCCGCTGTACGACATCGAGCAATGTTTTCTCTGTGCAGCTTCATTGAGCGAGAGAGGGCTGTCGGCTCAGTCATCCTGGGTTATCGATGCCGAAGTGCTGGAGCCTGATGCACTGAGGGAAAAGTTAAACCAGTACGATGTTGTACTTACCTTCTGAGGCACCCATGCTGCATACCCTACGTCAGTCGCCCTTTCAGTGTGATATCAGCGAGATGCTGCGCTATGTGCAGCCTGGCGACGATCTGCTGCTGATAGAAGATGGCGTGATTGCCGCGCTGAATAACAGCCGGGCGCTTGAATTACTGCTTTCAGCCCCCATTACTGTCAACGTTCTACGAGAAGATGTTGAAGCCCGTGGCCTGGCTGTTCAAATTTCACCCAAAATTGGGCTTGTCGACTATACTGACTTCGTCAGATTAGTGATAAAACATGACCAGCAGTTCGCCTGGTGATGGCGGAATGCTGTATATTTCTTGACACCTTTTCGGCTCAGCCCTAAAATTCTGCGTCCTCATATTATATGAGGCCGTTTTATTACGTGTTTACGAAGCAAAAGCAAAAACCAGGAGCTATTTAATGGCAACAGTTAACCAGCTGGTTCGCAAACCACGCGTACGCAAAGTTGCAAAAAGCAACGTGCCTGCGCTGGAAGCCTGCCCGCAAAAACGTGGTGTATGTACTCGTGTATATACCACCACTCCTAAAAAACCAAACTCCGCACTGCGTAAAGTTTGCCGTGTGCGTTTGACTAACGGTTTTGAAGTCACCTCCTACATCGGCGGTGAAGGTCACAACCTGCAGGAACACTCCGTGATCCTGATCCGTGGTGGTCGTGTTAAAGACTTGCCAGGTGTTCGCTACCACACCGTTCGTGGTGCGCTTGACTGCTCCGGCGTTAAAGACCGTAAGCAATCTCGCTCCAAGTATGGCGTGAAGCGTCCTAAGGCTTAATGGTTCTCCGTTAAGTAAGGCCAAACGTTTTAAATTAATGTCAAAATAAACTCTTTGAGTTTTGGACAATCCTGAATTAACAACGGAGTATTCCTATGCCACGTCGTCGCGTGATTGGTCAGCGTAAAATTCTGCCGGATCCTAAGTTCGGATCAGAGCTGCTGGCTAAATTTGTAAATATCCTGATGGTAGATGGTAAAAAATCTACTGCAGAATCTATCGTTTATACCGCGCTGGAGACCCTGGCTCAGCGTTCTGGTAAAAACGAACTGGAAGCTTTCGAAGTCGCTCTGGACAACGTCCGTCCGACCGTCGAAGTTAAGTCCCGCCGCGTTGGTGGTTCTACTTATCAGGTTCCAGTTGAAGTTCGTCCGGTTCGTCGTAATGCCCTGGCAATGCGTTGGATCGTAGAAGCTGCTCGTAAACGCGGTGATAAATCCATGGCTCTTCGCCTGGCGAATGAACTGTCTGACGCTGCAGAAAACAAAGGCACTGCAGTTAAGAAACGTGAAGACGTTCACCGTATGGCTGAAGCCAACAAGGCGTTCGCTCACTACCGTTGGTAATAAATCCTTCGTAGTGTTACCCAAGCGGGCGCTTCATGAAGCTGCCCGCTTTGGGTTACTTAACTTGAACGTCCCAGGATATAGAGGAATCAAATGGCTCGTACAACACCCATTGCACGCTACCGTAACATCGGTATCAGTGCACACATCGACGCCGGTAAAACCACGACTACCGAACGTATTCTGTTCTACACCGGTGTAAACCACAAAATCGGTGAAGTTCATGACGGTGCTGCAACCATGGACTGGATGGAGCAGGAGCAGGAGCGTGGTATCACCATTACCTCCGCTGCAACTACTGCATTCTGGTCTGGTATGGCTAAGCAGTATGAACCGCACCGCGTAAACATCATCGACACCCCAGGGCACGTTGACTTCACCATCGAAGTTGAACGTTCCATGCGTGTTCTTGACGGTGCAGTAATGGTTTACTGCGCAGTTGGTGGTGTTCAGCCACAGTCTGAAACCGTATGGCGTCAGGCTAACAAATACAAAGTTCCACGCATCGCGTTCGTTAACAAAATGGACCGTATGGGTGCAAACTTCCTGAAAGTTGTAGGCCAGATCAAATCCCGCCTGGGCGCGAACGCTGTTCCGCTTCAGCTGGCAATTGGTGCTGAAGAAGGTTTCACCGGCGTTATCGACCTGGTGAAAATGAAAGCCATCAACTGGAACGATGCAGATCAGGGCGTTACCTTCGAATACGAAGATATCCCGGCTGACATGCAGGACCTGGCTGACGAATGGCACCAGAACCTGATCGAGTCCGCTGCAGAAGCCTCTGAAGAGCTGATGGAAAAATACCTGGGCGGCGAAGAGCTGACCGAGGAAGAAATCAAGACTGCTCTGCGTCAGCGCGTTCTGAACAACGAAATCATCCTGGTTACCTGTGGTTCTGCATTTAAGAACAAAGGTGTTCAGGCGATGCTGGATGCGGTAATCGATTACCTGCCAGCACCAACTGACGTACCTGCTATCAACGGTATGTTGGACGACGGTAAAGACACTCCATCCGAGCGTCACGCTAGCGACGAAGAGCCATTTGCTGCTCTGGCATTCAAAATCGCTACCGACCCGTTTGTAGGTAACCTGACGTTCTTCCGCGTGTACTCTGGCGTGGTTAACTCCGGTGATACCGTATACAACCCGGTTAAATCAGCTCGTGAGCGTTTTGGTCGTATCGTTCAGATGCACGCTAACAAACGTGAAGAGATTAAAGAAGTTCGCGCGGGCGACATTGCTGCGGCAATCGGCCTGAAAGACGTGACTACAGGTGATACCATCTGTGATCCGGACAACGTGATCATTCTGGAGCGTATGGAATTCCCAGAACCGGTAATTTCCATCGCTGTTGAACCGAAAACCAAAGCTGACCAGGAAAAAATGGGTCTGGCTCTGGGCCGTCTGGCTAAAGAAGATCCATCATTCCGCGTATGGACTGATGAAGAATCTAACCAGACCATCATCGCCGGTATGGGTGAACTGCACCTCGACATCATCGTTGACCGCATGAAGCGTGAATTCAACGTTGAAGCGAACGTCGGTAAACCTCAGGTTGCTTACCGTGAAGCGATTCGCGCGAAAGTTACCGATATCGAAGGTAAACACGCCAAGCAGTCTGGTGGTCGTGGTCAGTATGGTCATGTTGTTATCGACATGTACCCACTGGAGCCGGGCTCTAACCCTAAAGGTTACGAGTTCATCAACGACATCAAAGGTGGTGTAATTCCTGGTGAATACATCCCTGCCGTTGATAAAGGCATCCAGGAGCAGCTGAAATCTGGTCCACTGGCGGGTTACCCGGTTGTTGATCTCGGCGTGCGTCTGCACTTCGGTTCTTACCATGACGTTGACTCCTCCGAACTGGCGTTTAAACTGGCCGCTTCTATTGCCTTCAAAGATGGCTTTAAGAAAGCTAAACCAGTTCTGCTTGAGCCTATCATGAAGGTTGAAGTTGAAACTCCGGAAGAGAACACTGGTGACGTTATCGGTGACCTTAGCCGTCGTCGTGGTCAGCTGAAAGGCCAGGAATCTAACGCTACTGGCGTACAGATTCATGCTGAAGTTCCGTTGTCTGAAATGTTCGGGTACGCAACTCAGCTGCGTTCTCTGACCAAAGGTCGTGCATCTTACTCCATGGAATTCCTGAAGTATGATGACGCACCTAACAACGTTGCTCAGGCCGTAATCGAAGCTCGTGGCAAATAAGCCAACGCTTTTAACACAATGATCCCGTGCTCTCTCCCGAAGGGGAGAGCACAATAGTAAGGAATATAGCCGTGTCTAAAGAAAAATTTGAACGTACAAAACCGCACGTTAACGTTGGTACTATCGGCCACGTTGACCACGGTAAAACCACTCTGACTGCTGCAATCACTACCGTTCT
>NZ_JACARU010000026.1:0-72897 GCF_013386425.1 Cedecea sp. P7760
CTGTTTGTCATCAATCTGACCGCCTTCATGGGCGGTTTTTTTATGCTTCGTTCACCATAACCCGCAGTAAGGTTTCCAGCAGGCCGGGAAACCGCGCGTCCAGATCTTCACGCCTCAACGAAATCAGATTCTCACGTCCCTGAGGGCGCTGCCAAATCACGCCGCTATCGCGCAATACGCGCCAGTGGTGGGTCATGGTCGACTTCGCTACGTCCTGACGCAAAGCGCCGCAGGTAAGTTCTTCGCCACCGGCGAGCGATTTAACAATCCCCAGTCGCAGCGGATTACCCAGCGCAAAAAGGACATTTTCAAGGCGGATTTGTTCTCGTTCGGGATGGTTGGCGATCATACTCTTCCTGTATCGGCGGTTACGGCACGGCGGCCGGCTACTATAACAAACTTGCCGGACTTCGACTGTATCGAGATTAACGATAGCTCAAATTGTTCGAATATACTCGTACAGTTGTACTATGATGATGGCGAACAAATTGGGCGGCCATCCTGGCCGTCGCTTAACAGTCAAAAAGACTAAGGACACATCATGCCCCGACCCATCCCTCTCGAACGCTATCGCAACATTGGTATTTCCGCCCACATTGATGCCGGTAAAACAACTACGACCGAACGTATTTTGTTTTACACCGGCATGAGCCACAAACTGGGCGAAGTTCACGATGGCGCAGCAACGACAGACTGGATGGCTCAGGAGCAAGAGCGCGGCATTACCATTACGTCCGCCGCGGTGAGCTGCTTCTGGCCGGGTATGGATCGCGGTTTTGAACCGCACCGTATCAACATCATCGACACGCCGGGACACGTGGACTTCACCATTGAGGTGGAGCGCTCCATGCGCGTACTCGACGGCGCCGTAATGGTTTATGACTCCGTGGGCGGCGTGCAGCCTCAGTCCGAAACCGTGTGGCGACAGGCGAATAAATACCGCGTACCGCGGCTGGCCTTCGTTAACAAAATGGACCGTCCGGGAGCCGATTTCTTCCGCGTGGTGCAGATGATGATTGATCGCCTGAAGGCTAACCCGGTGCCGATTGTGATCCCCGTTGGTGCGGAGGAACGCTTCACCGGCGTGGTGGATCTGATCAAAATGCGCGCCATTTTGTGGGACGACGCAACCCAGGGTATGACGTTCAGCTATGCGCCGGTGCCTGAAGATCTGCTGCAAACCGCACAACAATGGCGGGAAAAAATGGTGTCCGCTGCGGCGGAGGCCAACGATGAGCTAATGGACAAATACCTGGAAACCGGCGAGCTGAGCGAGGCGGAGATCGTTACCGGCCTGCGTGCCCGTACCATCTCCGGGGAAATACAGCCTATGCTGTGCGGCAGCGCGTTCAAAAACAAAGGCGTACAGCGCATGCTGGATGCGGTTGTTGAGCTGATGCCTTCCCCGCTCGACATTCCTTCTATTCAGGGCGTGGACGAAAAGGGCCAGACGATTGAACGCCATGCCAACGACGACGAACCGTTCTCGGCGCTGGCTTTCAAGCTGATGACCGATCCTTACGTTGGCCAACTGACCTTTATCCGTGTTTATTCCGGCGTGCTGCGTAAAGGCGATTCGGTTTATAACCCGGTAAAAGGCAAAAAAGAGCGTATTGGCCGCATCGTGCAAATGCACGCGAACGACAGACATGAGGTAGACGAACTTCGCGCCGGTGATATCGCGGCCTGCGTAGGGCTGAAAGACGTTACCACGGGCGATACGCTAACCGACCCGAATGCGGTGATAACCCTTGAGCGTATGGAGTTTCCAGAACCGGTAATTTCACTCGCTATCGAGCCGAAGACCAAGGCCGATCAGGAAAAAATGGGTATCGCACTGCAGCGGCTGGCGGCAGAAGATCCCTCTTTCCGACTGCATACGGACGAGGAATCCGGCCAGACGATTATTTCCGGCATGGGCGAACTCCATCTGGAGATCATCGTGGACCGCATGAAGCGCGAGTTTGGCGTGGAGGCGAACATCGGTCGGCCTCAGGTTACCTATCGTGAAACGATCCGCAAGGCGGTGAAAGATGTTGAAGGTAAATTTGTGCGCCAGTCCGGCGGTAAAGGGCAGTACGGTCACGTGGTGCTGACGCTTGAGCCGCAGGAGCCGGGGAAAGGGTTTGTGTTTGAAGATGCGACCAAAGGGGGCGTGGTCCCGCGCGAGTACATTCCTTCCGTGGAGAAAGGCCTGCGCGAAGCCATGAACACCGGCGTGCTGGCCGGCTACCCGGTGGTGGACATCAAAGCCACGCTGACCTTTGGCTCTTACCATGACGTCGACTCTTCGGAAATGGCGTTCAGAATGGCGGCGATCTTTGGCTTCAAGGACGCCGTACGCAAGGCAGATCCGGCTATTCTGGAGCCGATCATGCACGTTGAGGTGGAAACGCCAGAAGAGTACGCCGGTAACATCATGGGCGATCTCTCTTCCCGTCGCGGCATGTTGCAGGGCATGGAAGAACGTTTTGGCAGCCAGATAATCCGGGCCGATGTTCCGCTGGCGGAGATGTTTGGCTACTCCACCACGCTGCGGTCTATGTCTCAGGGCAGGGCGACCTACAGCATGGAGTTCCATCACTATGCTGAAGCGCCGCGCAACGTGGCCGACGACATTATCGCCAGCCGCGTAAAAGCTTAAGCTGTACTCAAAATGGGCGAGGTTATCTCGCCCATTTTTTTATCTGCGAGTTAGTTCCCATCCGCTCTGCAACATCCCGTATACGTCAAAAAATACCTGAAGGCCGCTCGGTCATTCTGAATCAGAGCCATGTTCCGCTTCATTTTTACACAGATACTCCCCGATATAGTCTTGTGCCTATATAGTATTTAACCTATAGTGAAAAGGATGTCGTATGTGGTCGATAAAAATGACGGATACGTTTGATGCCTGGTTTACGGCATCGGATGATGCAATCAAAGCCAGCGTCATCGCATCAATGGTGTTGCTGAAGAGCAGAGGACCTTTACTAAGCAGGCCTTACGCAGACACGGTGAGAGGTTCGCAATACGCCAACATGAAAGAGCTGCGCGTTCAGTGCAGAGGCGAACCATTAAGGCTATTTTTCGCTTTTGATATAAGACGTTGCGCCATCCTGCTGTGTGCTGGCAATAAGGCCGGAAACGAGAAACGATTTTATGATGTCATGATTCCTCGGGCCGATAAGGAATTTGCAGCTCACCTTAAACAGTTAACGGAAAAGGAGCAGATAGAATGGGTCGAACACTAGAAGAGCTACTTGCCACGGAAAAACCAGAAGTTGTCGCCGCCGCGCAGGCCATGGCCGATGAAATGCTGCTGAATATCCATCTGGCTGAGCTACGCGATCGGGTAAGGAAAACGCAGAACGAGATGGCGCAAAAGCTGGGCGTGAAGCAGCCGACCGTTGCCGAAATGGAAAAAAAAGGACGTGATATCAAGCTATCTTCACTCAAACGCTACGTCGAAGCGGCGGGCGGCAAGGTTCAGCTGGATGTTGAGCTACCGGACGGCTCTCACTTTAAAATTGCGCTCTAAAGCTATTCGGGCAGGAAGACGGCCTATGCCGTCTCCGCCGGGTAATCTATGCCTGCCCGGTTTCCTGCAAGTGACGCCACAGCACCTGTTCACCTTCACGACGGAAGATAACGGTAGACCAGCGCCCGGTAGTCGAGCCGTTCAGGGTCTGCGTCTCGCGGTAAAGCACGGCGGCACCGTACTGCCATTCGTCCAGCAGAGTAAGGCTATCGACTTCAATTGCCAGCCCTTCACGGCTGCCGCCGCTGGCGCTGAAAAAGCCGCAAAGCGCCGGGTAATCCAGCTTTGTACCGCTCAACGCGATCATCGAATAATCGTCAGAAAAGCGTGCCAAAAGCGCCTCCAGCTCGCCCTGGCCCGCGCCAAGCCAATGCTCAATGGCAACGTGGGCGTCGATCACCTCTTTAAACCAGATATTCATCGCTCAGTGCTCCTTTTGGATAAGTTGATTTTTAATGTGCTGATTATTCAGCCGCAGATGATAAGCCAGCGGGGCAAGCGTCCCGGCGGCGGCAAGGCTAAAAGTAAAAAGGTAAGCGCGAGGGGCGGGCATCAACCCCTGTAATACGGCCAGCAGCAGGCTCAGCAGCGCCACGCCAAAGCAAAAGCTTAGCTGGCGATTAATGTTCCACAGCGCGCTGGCTTCGGGCATTGCCTCAGAAGCTATGGAGATAAAAGCGGTGCTCTGCGCCGTGCTGCTGGAAAGGCTCCCGCCCAGGCCCATCAGA
Organism: Cedecea sp. P7760; assembly: GCF_013386425.1. NCBI lineage: Bacteria > Pseudomonadati > Pseudomonadota > Gammaproteobacteria > Enterobacterales > Enterobacteriaceae > Cedecea > Cedecea sp. P7760. The sequence continues at coordinate 4,249 of NZ_JACARU010000026.1, forward strand.
ATATAAGCCCCCACCAGCAGCGGAGTTTGCTCGCCGGAACTGACCTGCGCCAGCAGCAGGATCCCTGCAGCCTGAAGTAAGCCTCCGGCAGTAATCAGCGGGCGAGGGCCGAGGCGGTTAAACATCTTGCCGGTAAACGAAATTGCGACAAAAGAGGCCAGCGCCCAGGGTAGCATCAGCATGCCGGTTTGGGTGGCGGACAGGCTCAGCTGAGTTTGCAGATAGACGATGCTGACCAGGCTGGTGCCCATAAAAATGCCCGGAATGCATTGGTAAACGAACATCGCGTAGCGCAGCAACGGGTCTGCCAGCAGCGGTAGGCTGAATAGAGGATAAGGGTGCCTGCCGTTCCGGCGAACGAACAGCCACAGAATAAGCGTGCCGGAGGCCAGTAACAGCAGCGCCGATAAATGTGCCGCCGGGTTTCCGGCCTGGGTGACGCCCAACAAAATAGCAAACAGTCCGGCAGATCCCAGTATCAGCCCTTTGACGTCCAGCGGCCTGCGGGGAGTTTGTTGCCCGGTGGGTTTTAGCCACAGCCCGGCGAGCACTAACGTTAGCAGCGCCAGCGGCAGGCTCGACAAAAATATCCAGCGCCAGCCGAAAGACTCCACCAGCAGGCCGCCCGCCGTTGGCGAAAGCGCCGGAGCCAGCAGCGCCACCAGCATAATGGCTGATGAAAGTCTGGCCCGCTCGTGCACCGCAAAAAGCTGCCAGGTCAGCGCCTGGCCAACGGGGATCAGCAGCCCGCCGCCAACGCCCTGCAGAATACGCGCGGCGACCAGCGCCTCGAGGCCGGACGCGAGGCCGGATGCCAGCGTACCCAGCGTAAATAGCGCAAGTGAAAGCATAAACAGGCGTTTGGCGCCCAGGCGCTGCGTCAGCCACGCGCTGCAGGGAATAACCAGCGTCAGGCCGCAAAGATAGCCGTGGCTTATCCACGCCAGTTCGGTGACCGGCGCATTAAGCTCCCTGCCCATTTCAGGCCAGGCGACGTTGGAGATAAACATATTGATCAGGTCGAGAAAAAAGCCGAGCAGATAAACGGCAGCAACCCTGTAGCGGTAAGGCATGACGGTTCTCGTGAAAAAGAAAAGGTGATTTCAGCAGGTTCGGCCGGGCGGATAAATCCTGTTGCGGCTGATACACTGTCAAAAATAATTTGATAATCAGGCGAATTAGCATGCTGAACTTACAGCGAGTGGCGCAGTTTGTGGCCGTGGTGGAGGCCGGGGGCTTTACCGCCGCGGCGCAATCAGCGCAGCAAACTAAGGCGGTGATAAGCTTTAACGTTCGCCAGCTTGAGGCGGAGCTTGGCGTTTCGCTTCTCGTGCGCTCCACGCGCCGCGTGGCGTTAACCCAGGCGGGCGAGGTGTTTTACCAGCGTGCTTTACAGCTCTTAAGAGAAAGCGAAGCGCTGGTTGAAGACGTTCAGGGGCACCACGGAGGATTTTCGGGCGAGCTGAGTATTTCGACGACGCCGGAATACGGCCAGGCAAAGGTCATTCCCGCCCTGAGCGCCTTCGGCAGGCTGCATCCCGGGCTGACTATCCGGCATGAGTCCTCTTCTGCGCCGGTTAACCTGATCTCCGGGCAGTTTGACGTTGCTATCCGCCTCGGCAAGCTGGTGGATTCCTCTTACCGCGCCGCGCTGATAGAGCGCTTTGAGATTGTGGCAGTTGCCGCCCCGCAGTGGATCGAACGCAACCCGATCGGCAGTCTGGAAGCCCTGGCCGAAGCGGAATGGGTTATTCATCGTCGGCTGCCAACGCCGAGAGAATGGCAGGTTATTGGGCGTGACCAGGAAACGCGAGATCTTACGATTACCGGGCCAGCACGCTTTATGACCGACACGGCGGCAGTGCTAATGGCCTTTGTGGTGCAGGGCTGCGGCGTGGGTTTACTGCCCGAATGGCTGGTGCGAAACGCGATAGAACGCGGTGAACTTCAGTACGTACTGCCTGAATATCGTTTCCCCTCCCAGGGGATTTATGCGGTTTACCCAAATACCCGGCACGTTCCGGCGAAGGTGCGTGCGCTGATAGATTTTTTACAGGACTGGGAAAGTAACAGACCCGCTTAGCGGGTCCGTTTTTAGGCTTACAAAGCTTTTTGAGCCTTGCCCTGCAAGGTTACAGCCGCTGGCGCAGATGAGATCCCCGGCAGCCCAATCTTCAGGCCGAAGGTCAGCAGCGAATACATCACGCCGCCGGTCAGCATCGAGGCAATCACACCCAGGTTCGCGGTGGCAAAGACGCTATGGCGGGTCTCTTCCGTCAGCAGGAAACCGACCACATGCGCGATATACGGGTCGCCCGAGGTAATCGTGCCCAGGCCCACAAACGTTGCCACGCCCAGCGAAAGCAGCGCCGTCCAGCGGCCATCTCTGCCACCAAAACCCGCCTTGTTCGCCATCGCCACATCCCAGCCCAGGCGCTTCTGGCGCAGGAAGTCGATCAGCTGAATCGCCCCGGCGGAGCCAATCACCACCGAGATAGAGGCCAGGAATGACTGGAAGGTCGCGAGGAACGAGTCAGAAATAAACATCAGGTAGAACGCGCCGAAGCCTATGATGGCCGCGTTCAGCGTGGTGGTCGTGGCGCGGCTGGCGGGAATGCCCAGCGCCAGTAATGCCAGGCCGGAACTGTACACGCCGGTAATCGCAGCCGCCAGTAGCGAAACGATAATCACGATGGAAAACGGTACGTAGAACCAAAACGGCAGCAGGTTAGTCAGCGAGGCGATAGGCGACTGCGCCGCAGCTGCGCCCAGCTCCGGGTTACTGTCGGCCAGGAACGCGCCTAACACCAGCAGAATGCTTACCGGCAGGGAAATCCCCGTTGTCGTCCAAAAAATCACTTTTGAGGCCTGCGTTTTCTTCGGCAGATAGCGCGCGAAGTCGCCGCCGTAGTTCAGGAAGCCCAGGCCCACCATGGTCATCGCCATCACCACGCCGCCGATCCAGGTCAGCAGGTCGCCGTGCGCGGCGCTCTGGCCCAGCTTTTCCCAGTGAATGTGCGGCAGCATCAGGAAGATAAAAATGATGCTCATAAACCCGGTCAGCCACGCGATGTATTTCTCGACCTTCATGATCAGCTGGTGGCCATAAATGGCGACCGACATGGTCAGCGCCAGGCTGACGATAAACCAGCCGAGAATGCAGACCAGCGTTGGTTTGCCGTCCGCCAGCGCAAACGCCGCGGGCCAGAGTTTGGCAAACAGCGCCGCGCCGGTGGACGAGGCGAGGGTAATAATGGTGATTTTCCAGCCCATGTTGGAGATATAGGCAAACAGCGTCGGGAATTTATTGCCATGATAGCCGAAGCAGAAACGGGTCTGGGTCAGCGTCGGCAGGCCGGTTCTTGGCCCGCCCACCGCCAGCACGCCGACCAGGCAGCAGGAAAGCAGGTAGCCGAGAATCCCGGCGGTGATAGACTGCCAGACGCTCAGGCCCAGCGAGTAAACGTAAATCCCGTAGGTCATCCCCAGAATGGAGACATTCCAGGAGAACCAAATCGGGAACAGCCCCGAAGGTTTGCCGTAACGTTCAGCTTCGGGCACGGCATTGACGCCGTTTGATTCAACTTTTATGCCGCCAGAGGCCGGCTGGTGTGTAGAGTTTGTCATCGGAGAACCCTTATGGGAGAAATCAATCGCAGAGAATTGCGGTTTCTAAAGCGAGCTCAATCATTTTGTCTAACGTGTTTTGGAGTTCTTCTGCCGTCGGCTCTTCACCCGTAACGCTGCTTACGCAGGCCGTTAGCAGGCTCAGGGCTTTGGCGCGGTACTGCGCGGCGATAGTGAATAGCGCCGAGGTTTCCATTTCCACCGCAAGGATGTTCATCTTTTTGAGGGCAGGGAGCATGCCTTCGGGTTTGTCGTACAGCAGGTCGTTGGTGAAGGTGTTGCCGAACTGGGTCGGAATATTATTTTGCTCAGCCGCCATCCAGCAGCGGCGCAGTAGGTCAAAGTCCGGCACGGCCGCGTAGTCATAGCCGCCAAAGCGGTCGCGGTTTACCGAAGAGGACGTCCCCGCGCCGGTGGCGACAATCACGTGGCGCATATCCACGCTTTCATCCACCGCGCCACAGGTGCCGATGCGAATAAGCTGCTTAACGCCAAACGCGTTGATCAATTCATGGACGTAAATCGAAACGGACGGAATGCCCATCCCGTGCGCCATCACGGAAAGACGCTTGCCCTTGTAGTAGCCGGTAAAGCCGAACATATTGCGGGTATCGCACACGCGCTTTGCGTCGGTTAAATAAGTCTGCGCGATGTACTGCGCGCGCAGCGGGTCGCCGGGCATGATCACGGTTTCGGCAAAGTCGCCTGGGTTGGCGTTAATATGTGGCGTCATCAGACGATCTCCTGGCTGGTTTCATGCCGCTAAGATAGAAACCCCGTCGCTTGCAGAAAAAGGCAAATGTCCGACCGGACTGACGGCGATCACAAAATTGATTTTTGCCCTGGCAAGAAAAGAGAAACGCCAGGGCTGGCAAGGGATGAGTAAAACGCGGAGTATTGACAATACCGAGGGACGATAGTTAATCTCAGCCGCCTTTTTCACCGCAGAGTCTGGTGAAACAGGCAATACTTGACGAGTTAGTGACCTTATTTTGCTGCGTGGCAGCCCTGCCGGAGAGCGACAACACCATGAATATTATTCAGCAGTTCGCTCAGCGCGGGCACCAGATCCTGCGCGATGCCGTGTACGCCGCGCCGCTTAAAACCAAAGAGATCGGCCCCGACGAATTTATTCTGCGTCAGGGCGAAGAGATCAAAGCGCTTTACTGGATAACGCTCGGCGAGTACACCATGCACTACAACGCCGAAAACGGGAAAGCGTTCAGCCTGGGGCAACGCTTCGTCAGCGATACCATCATCGGCGAAATTGAATATCTTACCCACACGCCGAGCCAGTTCTCGGTCGTGGCCCACGACACCATGGCGGTAAAAGTCATCCCGCTGGCGATGATGGACACCATCCTGACCAGCCACGCGGAAGTCGGCGTCTGGCTCAGCCAGCTGCTTTCCACCAGCTACCAGCGCGGAATGGCGAGAACCATGGAACGCTTCCTGCAGCCGCTGGTGTTTAACATCGTGGCCGACCTGTATGAACGCCATCAGCAGAACAAGCCGCTGGTGGACTTCTCGCAGGTGTCCCGCGAGGCCGAACGTTTTGGCTGCTCCGAAAGAACCTACCGCCGCGTCATTAATCAACTGATAGAAGAGCAGTACATTCAGAAAGTGGCCCATGAGTACGTGATTTGCGACATAGAGAAATTCCGCCAGGTGCTGACCCATCCAGGGCGCATTGGCTAGCAAAATTTATGTAGCAAACGGCTAAAAAACCGGGAAAAAACGGTGATAGACTCCGGCAATACATCATCCGCAAGGGAGTAGGGCTGTGAGTGAGTCCGTCGAAAATCAGAACGCGTTTAAGCATGCTTTTAATCATGCGCTTTTGCAGGAAATTGCGAACTTAATCGCGCAGCACTATCCCGCCTTTAACGTCGATGCCTTTCTAAAAAAAGCAGAGAAGCTGGATAAGCTGGAGATGAAGGCCAGGGTCCAGACCATCCGCGACGCGCTGGCGGCTGAGCTGCCGCAGGACTACCCGGCGGCACTGGGCGTGGTGGTTTCGGTATTAAAAGAGAATAAGCTTCGCGGTTTTGCCGTCTGGCCCTTCGCGGAGTTTATTCAGGTTTATGGCCTGGACCAGCCGGAAATTTCCCTCGAAGCCCTGAAAGTGGTCACCGTTTGTTTTACCGCCGAATGGGCGGTGAGGCCTTTTATAAAACAGGATCCTGACGCAACCATGCGCTTTCTGCTCAAATGTGCGCAGGACGAAAGCGTGGACCTTCGCCGCTGGGCTTCGGAAGGCACACGCCCGCGCGTGCCGTGGGGCGAAAAGCTGCATCTGTTTATCAAAGACCCGGCGGGAACACGCGCGATTCTGGATGCCCTGAAGTTCGACCCGGAGCTGTACGTCCGAAAAAGCGTGGCCAACCACCTGAACGACATCACCAAAGATCACCCGGACTACGTAATTCAGCTCCTGCAAAGCTGGCAGCAGCAGGCGAAACAGTCCGGCAGTGAAGAGGTAAAAAAAGTCGCGTGGATAACCCGCCACTCGCTGCGCACCTTAATTAAGAACGGTCACCCGGACGCGCTGGCGCTGATCGGCGTGCAGCACGGCGCGGACGTCGCGTTGGATGCCTTCTCCATCAGGCAAAAAGCCATCGCCCTCGGAGGAAACCTGGAATTTAAGGTCAGCCTGCGCTCAACCAGCGACGCTCCACAAAATATCGTTGTCGATTACGTGCTGCACTTTATGAAAGCCAACGGCAGCACCGCCCCGAAGGTCTTCAAGCTCCGCGCGTTCGAACTCCCGGCCGGAGGCACGGTCACCATAGAGAAAAAGCACGCGGTGAAGAAAATCACCACCCGCCAGTATTACCCCGGCGTGCAACTGATTGAGATCCAGGTCAACGGAAAGGTGCTTGGGGGAGAGGAGTGGGCGTTGGATTTATAGCAAGTATTCGCCACCGGCGGTTTGCGGGTGGCGACAGTTTTACTGCTCTTTAGTCTTACGTTGGCCGACAGCCAGGTTTGCTCAGGGGCAACGCCTAACGCATCGGCAATAAGCCTTTCCCCTTTAGGCCAGCGCGCTTTAACGCATTTGCCAGCGTAAAAGACGCCAGCCCAGCTTTACGATACACCGCCGCCAAAAACGGACCTTGTACACTCAAAAGAACTGAGGCCGGGCAGAGTGAAATGCTTTTTATGTTTGCTTTTATCTATTGTTATAGATATCAGGCCGGGTAATAGCCCACGCGTAATTTTTCTTATTCACCGGTTCATAGCCAAATTTTTCATAAAGCCAGGGCGCAGTTGTTGTGAATAACAAGACCCTGCGAAGCTTTTCAAACACCGGGTGGCTATGAATACATTCCATAAGCCATCTTCCTAACCCGTCGCCCTGGTATTCCTCAAGTACATACACATCACAAAGATACGCGAAAGTTGCATAATCCGTTATCAGACGTGCAAATCCTGCCTGGGATTCATTATGATAAATGCCAAAGTTAAGGCTGTTCGCTGCTGAAGTCGTGACGGTTTCCAGATCGATACCTTTTGCCCATGTGGATCTTGTCAAATACTGATGCACAGCCTGTATGTTCAACTTTGCATTGTCAGTACTAATCAGAAAATCATTCATCCGCCATTCATGTATCGCTGAAATGCTCACTTTGACACCTGCACAGATACTTTAGGGAGGCTTAACCTTAGCATTGTCTAAGAGAAATGATCCGAACTGAATCGAGCTGACTTCCAAAGATTGAACCGTTAGCGCTAAAGCACAACATCCGCAGTTCGCTCAAAGCAGAAGCAAAGAATCAAAAGCAAAAGTCCGCTTAAGTTTCTTTCAGTTGACTTCTTAAATATCACTCGTTCGCACTACAGCAGCGCTGTTATGGATTCGCCTGGCGGCATTTTGTCTCATGAGGGCAGTTGAGCCGCGTACAGGGTACATGATAAGGTGTTCTTTAAATCAACAGGGAAAAGACAATGCCAAAACAATTGTTCAAGCCGTCAGAAGTGCAACAAACGTTTGCCCAACTCAACATGCGTATCAGCAATGAGGAGCTCTTTGAGGCAATCGTCAATGTGCCGACCATGACGCCAATCGAACTTGCGGCTATTTCTCTGCCGCCAGGCTATCAGCTTGTGCGTATTGATAACCGATTGCCTGCCGTTCCTTTTGAGCATTTCGAGCTAGTGGTTATCAACCATCTGTTGCGCGAGGTGGTCTATTACAACCGCGTAATAATCCAGCCGGATGCCTTCCTGAACCATTTGCCCGTGACGCAGATTCTGGTATGGCGTACACCAAACCCAGTGCACAATGCTGCGTTGCAGGGACTGGCCGGTAAAGTGTTTACCTTGTATTTGCTGAAAAATTACAATGTGGTGATAACTGACCGCCACCAGACGCAGCAGGGGCAAAACTTTTGGTTAACGCGGCTGTATGAAGCGCTGGCGGCAAATAAATTCGTGTATGGGTATGACATGATCTCTTGCGAGCTGCGCCAGATAGAAACGCCTGAGCAAATAGGGCAGGTAACAGAGTGGCTTTGGGGAGATGATGATAACTACCAAAACCGCCTGGCGATTATCAGCGTAATGCCATTGCCAGCCGCAGAACAGACCTCATGATTGACGTTAAAGCATTACGCGAGAGTTTGGGTATCAATCGTGCCGAATTTGCTGATGCGGTCGGGACTTCGGTTGCGCTGGTGCAGAGTTGGGAGTTGGGGCGACGCCAGCCAAACGGCACGGCCTTAAAGCTCCTGTCATTATTGCAGCGTAACCCTAACCTGATAAAAGATTTGAGAGCATAAGAATCCGGGTGATCGCCGAGCTTGGTGGCAGCAGGTAGCGCTTTTTCCTGAACCATCAAAAGCAAAAAGCCCGCTTAAGTTTCCTTAAGCGGGCTTCTCAAATATGGCTCCTCTGACTGGACTCGAACCAGTGACATACGGATTAACAGTCCGCCGTTCTACCGACTGAACTACAGAGGAATCGTGTGAACGGGGCGAATATTAGCGGCGGCTCAGGGGCTTGTCAAAGGCAAAATCTCACGGTGCGGTGCGTTTGCAGAAACTATCAACATCTTGTTGCCTTTTCAGGCAATCAGAGACAAAAAAATCCTTTGCAGGATAACGATTTGTCGCCCATTATTTGAAATGCCGTTTTATCTTTCCTTGCAGGTCCTCGCTTGAACTTACATGCAGTCCTTCGCCAGACCGTGGCGAAAACGCCGTGGTACGCCAAACGTAAGAGTTATCGGGTGCTGTTCTGGCGAGAGATAACGCCGCTGGCGGTGCCTATCTTCCTCGAAAACACCTGCGTGCTGCTGATGGGCGTACTCAGTACCTTCCTCGTCAGCTGGTTAGGGAAAGAGGCGATGGCGGGCGTGGGGCTCGCCGACAGCTTTAATATGGTTATTATGGCGTTCTTCGCCGCTATCGACCTTGGCACCACGGTGGTGGTGGCGTTCAGCTTCGGCAGGCTGGATCCGGAGCGGGCGAGGGCGGCGGCCAGGCAGTCGCTGATCCTGATGACCATCGTGTCGTTTATTATGGCCGCAGGCATTCACCTGGCAGGCACGCATATCATCGATGTCATCGCCGGGAACGCCACGCCAGAAGTAAAAGGTCTCGCGCTTTCCTACCTGCAAACCACCGTCTGGAGTTACCCGGCGGCGGCCATCGCGCTGATCGGCAGCGGCGCGCTGCGCGGGGCGGGGAACACCAAAATCCCGCTGCTGATTAACGGCGGCATGAACATCCTCAATATCATCATCAGCAGCATTCTTATCTACGGCATCTTCGGCTGGGGCGGGCTGGGCTTTGTCGGCGCAGGCCTGGGGCTGACCATTTCCCGCTACATCGGCGCGGCGGGTATTATTTTCGTGCTGATGATTGGCTTTAATCCGGCGCTACGCATTTCGCTGAAAAGCTACTTCACGCCGCTCAACTGGGGCATTTTGTGGGAAGTGCTCGGCATCGGTATCCCGGCCAGCGTCGAGTCGGTGCTGTTCAACGGCGGCAAGCTGCTGACGCAAATGTTCGTCGCCGGGATGGGCACCAACGTCATTGCCGGGAACTTTATTGCCTTCTCCGTAGCCTCGCTGATTAACCTGCCGGGCAACGCCCTCGGGTCGGCGTCAACAATAATCGTCGGCAGGCGGCTGGGAAAAGGGCAAATCGGCCAGGCCGAGCGCCAGCTGCGCCACACGTTCTGGCTCGCCACGATTGGCCTGACGATCATTGCCTGGGGAACTGCGCCGTTCGCCGGGCTATTCGCCTCGTTCTATACCAGTGAAGATGACGTCAAAGAAGTCGTTAAAGTCCTGCTGTGGATGAACGCCGCGTTTATGCCTATCTGGGCCGCGTCCTGGGTGCTGCCGGCCGGGCTGAAGGGCGCGCGGGATGCCCGTTACGCGATGTGGGTGTCGATGGCGGGAATGTGGGGTTGCCGTGTTATCGCCGGTTACACGCTGGGGATTGTGCTCGGGATGGGCGTGGTGGGCGTCTGGCTGGGGATGTTCGGCGACTGGGCGGTGCGCGGCGCGTGCTTCTACTGGCGAATGATCAGCGGCCGCTGGCTGAAAAAATACCCGCGACCGCCGAAAGAACCGCTTACGGTGCCAGAAGAAAGCGCCGTTTAGCGATCGAAAGCCCCGGCAATGGCACGCATGTCGTTGCCGGTTGGCGTCTGGTGAATACGCAGCCCAAACTCGTCCACCACGGCAAAAATGTGGTCGAAGATATCGGCCTGGATGCTTTCATACTCCGCCCACACCACGGTGTTGGTGAAGGCATAAATTTCCACCGGCAGCCCTTCGCTTTCAGGGGCAAGCTGGCGCACCATCAGGGTCATGTCTTTGCGAATTCGCGGGTGGCTACGCAGGTACTCATTCAGGTAAGCCCGGAAGGTGCCGACGTTGGTCATTTTGCGCTGGTTCAGCACCGAGTCGTCGGCGTGCTGCTGGTTATATTCGCTGATCTCTTTCCCGCGCTCTGCCATATACGGTTGCAGCAGCTTCGCCTTAAGTAGCTTCTCCTGCTCGTCCTGCGACAGAAAACGAATGCTGGTAGTGTCGATGTTCACGCTGCGCTTAATGCGTCGCCCGCCGGAGGCCGACATCCCGCTCCAGTTTTTAAAGGCGTCAGACACCAGGGCGTAGGTTGGGATGGTGGTAATGGTATTGTCCCAGTTGCGGACTTTCACCGTCGTCAGGCCGATGTCGATCACCGCACCGTCCGCGCCGTATTTCGGCATTTCAAGCCAGTCGCCCATCTTCAGCATGCTGTTGGCAGAGAGCTGGATCCCGGCCACCAGGCCAAGAATCGGATCTTTAAACACCAACATCAGCACGGCGGCCATCGCGCCGAGGCCGCTTATCAATATTGCCGGGGATTTCCCAATCAGCAGCGAAACCATCATGATGCCGACGACAATCGCGGCCAGCAGCTTCACGCCCTGGAAAATACCCTTCAGCGGCAGTTGAGAAGCGAAAGAGAATTTACCCGACAGGCCGAAAATCACATCCAGCAGGGAGAAGAAGGACATCAGCGCGTAGAGCATCACCCACAGCTGGGCGCAGGTGGTCAGAATGGTCGCCGCATCGCTGCCTTTTTGCAGCCATAACACAGCCTGAACGTTAACGATGATGCCCTGCAGCAGAAACGCCAGCCGGTGAAACAGCTTGTTCTGGGTGATTATCTGCAGCGAGAGGCTGGAGCTGGACTGCGCCCGCTTCTCAAAGGCCCGCAGTACAATGCCGTGCAGAATAAAATGCACGACCAGCGCGGTCAGAAAAATGATGCCGAAAATGACGATCAGGGAAGTGGTGTGGTTGGGTTGAATACCGTATTGCTCGAGGGCGGATATCAATTCCTGCATAACGTCTCCTTTAAAAACAAGAGGACATCATGCCCTCTGAAGCCAGCGGTCGCAACCCGACCGTTCAATTTGTAAACATATTCACCGCCGATCCTTACAGAATTTTCTCGGGGCGGTTATGCTTAACGTATTCACGTCATGTTAACTAACAGGGAAATTATGATTCGTTTCTCCACGCTGGCTTTTGCTCTGGCGGCGGTCACGCAAAGCGCGATGGCCGTAACTTATCCTTTGCCGCCGGAAGGCAGTCGCCTGGTTGGCGCGCCGATCACGGTAACCGTGCCGGAGGGCAACAAGGAGCCGCTGGAACATTTTGCCGCTCAGTACGGGCAGGGCTTCAGCAATATGCTGGAGGCTAATCCGGGCGTCGATCCGTTCCTGCCCAAAGTCGGCACGCAATTGGTTATTCCGCAGCAGGTTATTTTGCCGGACACCGTGCGTGAAGGGATTGTGGTGAACGTGGCGGAAATGCGCCTCTACTATTATCCAAAGGACAGCAACACGGTTGAAATCCTGCCGATCGGCATCGGTCAGGCCGGGCGTGAAACGCCGCGCAACTGGGTAACTCGCGTGGAGCGCAAGCAGGACGCCCCGGCCTGGACGCCAACCCCGAACACCCGCCGCGAGTACGCCAAAGAAGGCAAAACGCTGCCTGCTTTTGTGCCGCCGGGGCCGGATAACCCGATGGGCCTGTACGCCATTTACATCGGCAAGCTGTACGCCATTCACGGCACTAACGCCAACTTTGGCATCGGCCTGCGCGTCAGCCAGGGCTGTATCCGCCTGCGCAACGACGACATTAAATTCCTGTTCGATAATGTGCCGGTCGGGACTCGCGTACAGCTGATTGACCAGCCAGTGAAGGCCACCACAGAGCCGGACGGCAAGCGCTGGTTAGAGGTTCACGAGCCGCTGTCGCGTAATCGCGCGGAGTTTGAGTCCGACAAAAAAGTCCCGCTGCCGATGACCACGGTATTGCGCAGCGAAACTCAGGCGTCGGATGTGCATGCTGCCGTCGTCAGCGAGGCGTTGAATCGTCGTTCCGGTATGCCGGTACAAATAAATGCAGCCGCTACGGAGTCCGGGCGACTGTAATTATCAGTAAGAAAAAGAAAAGCTCGCCATGCGCGAGCTTTTCTTTATTTGAATAATTCTGCCGTGGCGAAGAGCTTATTTTGCCCGCCTGCGGAGGTCACTTTAAACGATGTTGCCCCGGCCTTATCGGCTTTGTCGGAAAGCTGATTAATAGCCTGGTCAAGCGTAGTTGCGCCGCTGGTTGAAATGGAGCCTATGCTTTGCCCGGCGCTTGCCTGCTGAACTTCAGTGGCGGCTAAAACCGTGCCGGTCAGGGCGGTAAATACGGTAAGGGCAAGGGCGGAAGTTATCATTTTACGCATCATAATGAGTCTCTCAATGTGGGTAATAAGCGAGTCGTCGGTGAATGCGTTGCATGCTACGTTGCCACCTGGTTAATGAATAGCAGGGGTTATTGATGAAGACTTTCAAAAATTCTGGCTGGTAATATCTGGGTGTTATTGACTGTAAATTAGCTTAAGCCGCCTTATATTTTCCTTAATTAATCTGCCGCAACGTGAAGTTTTCGCGGCGATAAAGCTTTGGGCCGTTAATAAAAAAACGCACGGAGGGATCGCTCCGTGCGTCGGGTTTATTTAAACCCCAAGGCGATCGCGAAGACTGTAGTAAGCCGCGCCCATCGCGGTAAACGGAATACGGAACGTGCGCCCACCAGGGAACGGATAGTGCGGCAGGTTGGCGAAGGCGTTGAAGCGCTCGGCGTCACCGCGCAGCAGCTCTGCAATCAGGCGGCCAGCCAGATGGGTATAGGTGACGCCGTGCCCGCTGCAGCCCTGGCTGTAGTAAATATTGTTATCCAGACGGCCCACCTGCGGCATGCGGGACAGCGTCAGCAGGAAGTTCCCGGTCCAGCTGTAGTCAATCTTCACGCCTTTCAGCTGCGGGAAGGTTTTCAGCAGGTTAGGCATCACCAGGCGCTCAATATCTGCCGGGTCACGCGCGCCGTAGACCACGCCGCCGCCGTACAGCAGGCGGTTGTCGGCCGTCAGGCGGTAGTAATCCAGCAGGTAGTTACAGTCTTCCACACAGTAATTTTTCGGGATCAGCGAACGGGCAAGATCTTCGCCCAACGGCTCGGTGGTCAGCACCTGGGTGCCGCACGGCATGCTACTTTTTGCCAGCTCTGGTTCGAGCTTATCGCCAAGGTAGGCGTTACCGGCCACGATCACGTACTTCGCCGTGACCTTGCCTTTCGCCGTGCTGACGACGGCCGGGCTGCCGTGCTGAATATGGGTCACCGCAGACTGTTCGAATACTCGGCCACCGTTGAGGCGAATGGCGTTAGCTTCGCCAATGGCCAGGTTTAGCGGATGAATATGGCCGCCGCTGTGGTCGAGCAGGGCACCCACGTAACGATCGCTGTTCACTTCGCGTTTGATTTCGCCGGCATCCAGCAGCTCCAGCTGGGTATTGCCATAGCGCTCCCAGTTAGCTTTCTGCTCTTCAAGCTTTTCCAGCTGCTTGTGGTTCATCGCAACGAACAGGCCGCCAGGGCGATAGTCGCAGTCAATCTGATAGCGCTTAATGCGTTCGCGAATAATTTCTCCGCCTTCAAACATCATGCCGCCGAGCATTTTGGCCGCTTCCGGGCCATAGCGGCGCTCAATCACATCAATATCGCGGCTGTAGGAGTTAACCAGCTGCCCGCCGTTGCGCCCGCTGGCGCCAAAGCCGATGCGGGCGGACTCTAACAACACCACGTCATAGCCCATTTCGGACAGATGTAGCGCAGAAGAAAGGCCGGTATAGCCGCCGCCGACCACGCACACGTCGCAGATTACGGACTCGGTCAACTGCGGGAAGGGCTCATATTGGTTGGCGCTGGCCGCGTAATAGCTGGTGGTATGTTCAGTCATGATGAAGGCTCCAGGGCAATCCAGATGGTTTTCAGTTCGCTAAATTTTTCGAGGGCATGCAGGGACTTATCGCGTCCGTTGCCGCTCTGCTTGTAGCCGCCAAACGGGACGGTCATATCGCCGTCATTGTAGTTATTGACGAAAACGGAACCTGCTTTAAGGCTGCGGCTCATACGGTGGGCTCGGGAAAGATCGCGGGTCCACACTGCAGCACCGAGGCCATAGTCGCTGTCGTTGGCAAGCGATAGCGCCTGAGCTTCGGAGGTAAAGCGGGTGACGACGAGCACCGGGCCAAAGATCTCTTCCCGGCCGACTCGTGCATCCGCTGCGGTGTCGATGAAAATCGTCGGGCCGATGGCCGCCGGGTGGCTGCCGTTACGCCCGTCGAGCGCCAGCTTGCCCTGGCTTTCGCCATCGCGAATAAAGCCGTGGACGTTGTCGGCGTGGGCGCTGTCGATAAGCGTGCCCATCGTGGTTTCAGGGTCCAGCGGGTTGCCTGGCTGCCAGTTTTTGGCCTGCTCTTTCAGCAGGGCGATAAACTCATCGGCGATGCTTTCTTCTAACAGCAAGCGAGTACCGGCGATGCAGACCTGGCCCTGGTTATAGAAAATACCGGCGGCGGTGGTGGTGGCGGCCTTTTTCAGATCCGGGCAGTCGGCGAAAACGATATTGGCGCTTTTGCCGCCCGCTTCCAGCCAGACGCGCTTCATGTTGCTGTCGCCTGCATCTTTTAGCAGCTGTTTGCCGGTACGGGTGGAGCCGGTGAAGGTAATCACGTCCACGTCCGGGTGCTGAGCCAGCGCCTGTCCCGCTTCGTGACCAAACCCGGTCACGACGTTAAACACGCCGTCCGGCAGGCCCGCTTCTTTGGCCAGCGCCGCAAGGCGAATGGCCGACAGCGGTGATTTTTCAGAAGGCTTGAGGATGACGCTGTTGCCCGCGGCCAGCGCCGGGCCGAGCTTCCAGCAGGCCAGCAGCAGCGGGAAGTTCCAGGGCACAACGGCGGCAATCACGCCAACCGGTTCGCGCACAATCAGCGCCAGTTCGTTCACGCCTGTGGTGGCGACTTCACCGTACACTTTGTCGATGGCTTCGGCGTACCAGCGAATGGCGCGGGCGCTGCCCGGAATATCATCACGCAGGCTATGGCGGATAGGTTTGCCGGTGTCGAGCGTCTCCAGCAGCGCCAGTTCCTCGTGATGCTGTTCCATTAAATCTGCCAGCTTGCCGAGCACGGCTTTGCGTTTTGCCGGGGAAGCCTGCGCCCAGTCGCCACGCTCAAAAACATCTCGAGCAGCGCGAACGGCAACGTCGACGTCCGCTTTTTTGCCACGGGCGACTTCGGCGAGATTGCGTTGCGCAAAAGGATCGACGGTACTGAATGTTTCGCCGTCTTTGGCAGAGCAATATTCGCCGTTAATAAACAGGCGGGTTTCCGGCGAGGCATTTTTTGCTTTTTCCTGCCAGTAATTAAGATGCTGAAAGTCCATGATGACTCCTTTTATTCAATCGGATAAATGGCCTTACTGGGTTCTTCAGGCAAATTTGGGCTGCAAAAAGCCCCAGGAATTGAGTCCTGTTAAAAACGTGGTTTAAATAAGGCCTGAAAAACTCAGGCCTGAAAATAATTAGAACGTGGTGGGGGTGTGGGCGCTGATAATGCGGCAAATACCTGCCGAGGTGTTGCTGAAGCTGTGCGGCATGCTGGTGTTAATCGCATAGCTTTGCCCCGCAACAAGGTGCCAGGTTTGCCCGTTTACGGTCAGAACCACTTCACCTTCCAGTATCGTGCCCGTCTCCTCACCCTGGTGTTTGATCCTCTCGCCGGTGGTTGTGCCCGGCTGATAGGTCTCAATGATCATCGCCAGCGTACGGTTAGGATTCCCATTGTGTATTAATTTCATTGAAACACCCTGACTGCCTATTTCAATCAGGTCGTCATAATTAATAACCACCTGCGGCTCATCAGGTTTTTCCGGTTCCGCGAAGAACTCGGAGAGCGACAGCCCGTAGACTTTCAGCAGCTTTTGCAGCGTACTGATGGCAGGACTGACTTTGTCCTGTTCTATGGTGCTGATGGCGCTATGCGTTAATCCAGACAGTTCGGCGGCACGACGTTGTGAAAGACCCAGTTGCTGGCGGATCGCTGACAAACGTTTACCCGGCGCCAGGCCGTCATCGCTCATATTGGCATTTCCTTAACAGTAGTGGTCAGAGCCGCTGTTTTTCAGACAGGTGCTTCTGACAGGCGTTGATAAAACCTTCAAGCAACAAACGCGACAGGGCGTATTCGCTACTGTTCCATTCTGGGTGCCACTGAACGCCGAGGGCAAAAGGATGATCGTGAACGCTTGCCGCCTCCACCAGTCCATCCTGCGACCTTGCCTCTACGCGCAGCAGCGG
This sequence comes from Cedecea sp. P7760, assembly GCF_013386425.1. Taxonomy (NCBI): domain Bacteria; kingdom Pseudomonadati; phylum Pseudomonadota; class Gammaproteobacteria; order Enterobacterales; family Enterobacteriaceae; genus Cedecea; species Cedecea sp. P7760. The sequence goes on from NZ_JACARU010000026.1 coordinate 21,081, forward strand.
GCCCACCGTTTTCGCTCCCTGGCCATGTAATGAGTTAACCCAAAACGTGTTGCAACCCGGTATTAAATGCGAAAGCAATCCTCCCTCCTGTACCTGAACTTCATGTGAAGGCGCGTACTGCTGCTCCACGGGAAGCTCGGGATCTTCACGGTGTTCCAGAAGCTGAGGCTGATCGCACAGGCGACGATACAGAGTCCCGCCTGTGGCGACAACCAGTTCCTGTAAACCCCGGCAAATGGCGAAAATGGGAATGCGCCTTTTGAGCCCGGCGGCGATAAGCGCCATGCTCAGTTCATCACGCCCTGGGTCGGCGTCAGGCTCATCGCCATTTTCACCATAGAGGTGCGGCTGCACGTTGCTGGGGCTGCCCGGCAGGAAGATCCCGTCCAGTTTTGGCAGCAGCGCATTCAGCAGTTCAGGCTCTGCCAGCGCGTGGGGAAGGGCTATCGGTAATCCGCCGGCGTTCAACACGGCATTCAGGTATTTTTCTTGCAACGTCTGGGTCAGATGACCCTTAAGCCTGTTCCTGCACATCACGACACCAATCACTGGCTTGTCAAATATATCGACCATGATCAACCTCACATAATGGACTAAATTATTGCCAAACGATTCCATGTTGCCCGTATCCGTTCAATATTTTTTCAATCTAGCAGCGGTGTAACGTCCTTGCAAACTTAAATTAACATTTGACAAACATTTTGTTTCACACCATTGTCGATAAGTGGACATTATATTTAACGGTCGACATCAGCGACCGGCATCCAACGCAACGGCGGTGAATCATGGAAACCAATATCGTAGAAGTTGAGAATTTTGTTCAGCATTCCGAAGAGAGACGAAGTAGCGCGTTTGCACGCGAAGTGAATACCTTTCTTGAGCGTTATCCCAATACCCAATATGTCGATGTCCTGCTTACTGACCTGAACGGCTGTTTCCGCGGAAAACGTATTCCGATCGCCGGTCTGCGTAAGGTAGAGAAGGGCTGTTATTTCCCGGCGTCGGTGTTTGCCATGGATATCCTCGGCAATGTAGTAGAAGAGGCCGGGCTTGGGCAGGAACTGGGCGAGCCGGATCGCCGCTGTGTGCCGGTGCCGGGAACGCTGACGCCGTCGGCGGCAGATCCCGAGTTTATCGGCCAGATGATGCTCACCATGCTGGACGAAGATGGCGCTCCCTTTGACGTTGAGCCGCGGAACGTGCTGAACCGACTCTGGCAGCAGCTGCGCCAGCGCGGCCTGTTCCCCGTGGTAGCGGTAGAGCTGGAGTTCTATTTAATCGATCGCCAGCGCGATGCAGAAGGCTACCTGCAGCCGCCTTGCGCGCCGGGCACCGACGACCGTAATACCCAAAGCCAGGTCTATTCCGTCGATAACCTGAACCACTTTGCCGATGTGCTGACCGACATCGACGATCTGGCTCGCCTGCAGCTGATCCCGGCGGATGGCGCGGTGGCAGAAGCCTCGCCAGGCCAGTTCGAAATCAACCTCCATCACACCGATAACGTGCTGGATGCCTGCGATGATGCGTTAGCGTTAAAACGCCTGGTGCGAACTGTCGCAGAGAAGCATAAGATGCACGCCACTTTTATGGCGAAGCCTTACGAAGAGCATGCGGGCAGCGGGATGCATATCCACATCAGCGTGCTGAATAACAAAGGCGAAAACGTGCTGGCGGACGCCGACGGCGAAGACTCTGCGCTGCTGAAACGTGCGCTGGCGGGCATGATCCACCTGATGCCGTCTTCTATGGCGTTGCTGGCGCCGAACGTGAACTCGTGGCGCCGCTTCCAGCCGGGGATGTACGTCCCGACTCAGGCTTCATGGGGGCATAACAATCGTACCGTGGCGCTGCGTATTCCGTGCGGTGACAGGGACAACCACCGCGTGGAGTACCGCGTGGCGGGGGCGGATGCCAACCCGTATCTGGTGATGGCGACGATCCTCGCCGGGATTTTACACGGCCTGGATACCGACCTGCCGCTGCAGGAAGAAGTTGAGGGCAACGGGCTGGAGCAGGAAGGGCTGCCGTTCCCGATTCGCCAGAGCGACGCGCTGTGGGAGTTCACTCAGAACGATCATCTGCGCGAACTGCTGGGCGAGCGTTTCAGCCACGTTTTCCACGCGTGTAAGCACGATGAGCTGGTGCAGTTTGAGCGTTTAATCACGGAAACTGAAATTGAGTGGATGTTGAAAAACGCCTGATAGTGGCTCCTGCCCGGTGGAGCAAGCGTGGCCGGGCAAGCCGATAAATAAGTAGCATCATGCGGGCTGAGCGGAGCCAGTCCGGACGTTTTGCAGGGCAACCTGCCATTTCCCGAAGTCGCGTAACGGAGCGCAGGCGGCAACGGGTCTTCTGTTAACGACAATGTGTACGACGAGGAAATGAGATGATGCAGACGCAAATGTTTAAATATCCGCACGGCGAGGGCGAACGCTGCTGCCGTATTGATAACGACGGGCCAGCGGCGTGCGTGAGTCCGATAACAATTCCCCGACAGTTACGATTAACCCCCAGGCTAAGCAGGTTTGCCCGAACGAAGAACGCTTCGCAAACCTGTATCCGCGTGGGGGGACATCGTCATGGCGACTAATTCCTCCGTAGACATCGCTTCGCAGGCGGGTAAGCCGCAGCTGCGCAAATCTCTAAAACTCTGGCAGGTAGTGGTGATGGGGCTGGCCTATCTCACGCCAATGTCGGTGTTTGATACCTTTGGTATCGTGTCCGGCATCAGCGACGGCCACGTGCCTGCGTCCTATCTGCTGGCGCTGGCTGGCGTGCTGTTTACCGCCATCAGCTACGGCAAGCTGGTGCGCCAGTTCCCGCAGGCGGGTTCAGCCTATACCTATGCCCAAAAGGCCATTAGCCCGCACGTGGGTTTTATGGTGGGCTGGTCGTCGCTGCTGGACTATCTGTTCCTGCCAATGATCAACGTCCTGCTGGCAAAAATTTACCTTTCGGCGCTGTTCCCGGAAGTCCCGCCGTGGATTTGGGTGGTGGGCTTTGTTTGCATTCTGACGGCTGCCAACCTGAAGAGCGTTAATCTGGTGGCGAACTTCAATACCCTGTTTGTGCTGGTACAGGTCGCCATCATGGTGGTGTTTATCATTCTGGTGGTGCAGGGGCTGCATAAAGGTGAGGGCGTGGGGACCGTGTGGTCGCTGCAGCCGTTTATCAGCGAAAATGCACACCTGATCCCGGTGATTACCGGCGCGACGATAGTCTGCTTCTCGTTCCTCGGCTTTGACGCGGTCACCACGCTTTCGGAAGAGACACCCGACGCGGCCCGCACCATTCCTAAAGCCATTTTTCTGACCGCAGCCTACGGCGGCATTATCTTTATCGTGGCGTCGTTCTTTATGCAGCTGTTCTTCCCGGACATCAGTCGCTTCAAAAACCCGGACGCGGCGCTGCCGGAAATTGCGCTGTACGTCGGCGGCAAGCTGTTCCAGTCGATTTTCCTCTGCACGACCTTCGTGAATACCCTGGCTTCCGGTCTTGCCTCTCATGCCAGCGTTTCACGCTTGCTCTACGTGATGGGACGCGACAACGTGTTCCCGGAAAAATACTTCGGCTACGTGCACCCTAAATGGCGCACCCCGGCGCTGAACGTGATCATGGTGGGCATCGTGGCGCTGTCCGCGCTGTTCTTCGACCTGGTGACGGCGACGGCGCTGATCAACTTCGGCGCGCTGGTGGCCTTTACCTTCGTTAACCTGTCGGTGTTTAACCACTTCTGGCGTCGCGAAGGCCGCAACAAAACCTGGCGTGAGAAGCTGCACTACCTCATTCTGCCGCTGATCGGCGCGACAACGGTGGCGGTGCTGTGGGTGAACCTGGAAGTGACTTCCCTGACGCTCGGGCTGGTGTGGGCCGCGGTCGGCGTCCTGTACCTGACCTTCCTGACCCGCCGTTTCCGCAGGCCACCGCCGGTGTTTGACGCCAGCAAGGCCGAGCGTGCCTGGGAGTAAAGCCAGGCCGCGTTAGAGAATAAAAAGCCCGCTTAAGAAGGTTAAGCGGGCTTTTCACCTTCGATCTTCCTCCGGCGCAGCCCGAATACGGAAACTGCGCCGCATTTCGTTTATCCAAACCGCCATAATCCTTTGAACCGCAGAAAGAGTTTTCTATTATCGGCCTTCTTACTTGAAAAATGCCGGATCTGCCCTTCGATGGATTAAGACTTGCTTTACGCACTATTACGCTAAGGAAATCACAATGAATCTGATGAATAATTGTGCATCCCCTACCGTGAATGTTATATTAAAATATAATATTCGGAGGTGCTCTATGCATAAAACTCGCCTTAAAAAGGTCGGCGGCTCTATCATGCTGGCGGTTCCTCCCGCCGTGCTGAAAACGTTGGAGCTGTCGACGGACAGCGAAGTGGGCATGACCATTGATAATGGCTGCCTGATTATTGAACCCCAGAAACGGCCTCGTTATTCGCTTGAGGAACTGCTGGCGCAGTGCGACCCGCACGCCGAAATGAGTGAAGAGGATCGAGAATGGATTGATTCGCCTGCGGTAGGCAAGGAGATCCTGTAAATGGACAGAGGGGAAATCTGGCTCGTTTCACTGGATCCAATTGCCGGTCACGAGCAAAGTGGAAAGCGTCCGGTACTTATCGTCTCGAAGGCATCGTTTAACAAGCTGACCCGACTACCCGTTGTTGTTCCTGTCACCAGCGGAGGAAACTTTGCCCGTACAGCCGGTTTTACCGTTTCACTGGATGATGCTGAGACCAAAACGACGGGTGTTATTCGCTGTGATCAACCGAGAACGATTGATATGGCGGCCAGAAATGGTAAGCGTCTGGAACGTCTACCCGAGGCTATTGTGAATGAAGTGCTGGCAAGGCTGGACGCTATTCTGAGTTAATCTCAACACATACAAAAGCAAAAAGCCTGCTTAGTTTCCTAAGCAGGCTTCTTAAATATGGCTCCTCTGACTGGACTCGAACCAGTGACATACGGATTAACAGTCCGCCGTTCTACCGACTGAACTACAGAGGAATCGTGTGAACGGGGCGAATACTAGCGGGGTGAGTCTGGGTTGTCAAAGGCTGTTTTGGTGAAATGCGTTCAACTGCCGATTAATCCAGCAAATCAATGAAAAAGGCCGCATTTCTGCGGCCCTTGAGCGGTTACCGGCGTCGCTGAACGCTGGCCGGTTCCGTAGCTGAAGCAAGCCAGCGGCGGGTTTCTTCCCCAACGCGCGAAGAGAGCGTCTGGCGCACCTGCCGGTGGTAATCATCAAGCCAGGCTATCTCCTGGGTACTCAGCAAATCAAAATCTACCGCCGACAGGTCAATAGGGATAAGCGTCAGCGACGAGAACTTGCAGAAGCCCGGCCGGGAGGCAACCACCTCGACCTGGTTTTCGATGCGGATCCCGTGGCTATACGCCAGGTAATAACCCGGCTCGATGGTGATGATGTTGCCCGGAAGCATCGGCCACGGGTTCACCTTCTTCGCCATGCGGTGCGGGTTTTCATGGATCATCAGCCGATGGCCGACGCCATGCCCTGTGCCATGGTCGTAATCCAGCCCAAGTTCCCAAAGCGGGCGACGGGCAAAGGCATCGAGCTGGTGGCCCTGAGTCCCCTGCGGAAACTGCAGCGAGATCAGCGCCAGGAAGCCTTTCAGCACGGCGGTGTAATGCAGGCGCCGGGTCGCGTCCAGCTCGCCAAAGCTGAGCGTGCGCGTGGCGTCCGTCGTGCCGTTGATATACTGCCCGCCGGAATCATTCAGGTAGAACTGGTCGCCGGTGAGGGCGAAATTCGTTTCCGGTGAAGAGTGGTAATGGCACATTGCGGCGTTGCTGCCCGCTGCGGAAATGGTGCTGAAGCTCTGCTCGGTAAAAGTGGCACCTTGCTGGCGGAAGCTCAGCTGTTTTTCCTGGGCTTCCAGCTCGGTGACCGGGTTGCCTGCGGCCTCGCGCAGCGGCACTTCATGGGTTAGCCAGCTCAGGAAATTCACCCAGGCCACGCCGTCTTCGACGTGGCTGTCGCGGTAGCCCGCCAGCTCGGTTTCATTCTTATTGGATTTGATAAGGGTAATAGGGTCGGGTGCCCACAACACGCTGCCGCCACCTTGCTCGACGGCAAAGCGCACCGCGACCGGCGCAGAGTCTGCATCAATCAGAATACGTTTACCTGCCGCCGCCTGCTGGCAGCGGGCGAGGAATTCACCCATCGGGCTGTGAGATATGCCGCTGAGCTGGGCTTTATCCAGATTGTGCAGTTTGCCCTCGTCAACAAACCACTCAATGCCGCCGTCGGCGCTCACCAGCGCGAAGGAGTGAGGTACCGGGTTCATCGCAATATCCGAGCCGCGCACGTTCAGCAGCCAGGCGATATTGTCCGGCAGCGTCAGAGCCAGATAATCGGCCCCGGCTTTGTGTAGCGCCTGCGCCACACGATCGCGTTTTGAGGCAGAACTTTCGCCACTGATTTCCTCCGGCATGGCGCTGATTTCCCCGCAGGGTGCCGCAGGGCGGTCTGGCCAGATCGTGTCGAGCGGGTCGTCATCCACCGCCACCAGGTCACAGCCGCTGGTGCGCAGGCTTTCGTACTGGCTGTTAACCATCAGCAGCGGCTCGAAGGCGATGCGTTTGCCCGCAGGCAGGTTGTCCCGCAGCCACAGGTGCAGCGGCTCCTCGTGCAGGTGATGAATCTCAAATTCCTGCAGGTTCACCTGATGGCGAGCCTGAACCTGGTAGCGCCCGTCCACGAACAGCAGGGCGCGGTCGGCGAGGATCAGCGCCAGCCCGGCTGACCCGGTAAAGCCGCTGATAAACGCCAGTTTATTATCATGAGCGGCACAATCTTCGCTCTGATGGGCGTCGGCACGCGGCACGATGATCCCATCCAGCTCGCGTTCTTTGAGTAGCGCACGCAGGGCGCCAAGTGATGAAGTGTGTTGCATCCAGCTTCCTTATTATTTTTGTTAACGGAACGGCGGCTCGTTGAAGGTACGCAGCTTGCGCGAGTGCAGCTTTTCGCCTTCTGCGCGAAGCAAATCAATGGCGCGAATGCCAATTTGCAGGTGTTCGGAAATCGCCCCTTCATAGAAGCGGTTGGCCTGGCCCGGCAGTTTGATTTCCCCATGAAGAGGTTTGTCGGAAACGCACAGCAGCGTGCCGTATGGCACACGGAAGCGGTAACCCTGCGCGGCAATGGTGGCGCTTTCCATGTCGATAGCCACCGCGCGGCTAAGGTTAAAGCGCAGCGCGGAGGCAGAATAGCGCAGCTCCCAGTTTCGGTCATCGGTGGTGACCACCGTCCCGGTGCGCAGGCGTTGTTTAACTTCTTCGCCCGGCATGCCGCTGACCTGTTTGGTGGCGTCGTAAAGCGCACGCTGCACTTCGGCGATGCTTGGAATCGGGATATCCGGCGGCAGCACCGCGTCCAGCACGTGGTCATCGCGCAGGTAGGCGTGTGCCAGCACGTAATCGCCAATCTGTTGGCTTTCGCGCAGGCCGCCGCAGTGGCCAATCATCAGCCAGGCATCCGGGCGCAGCACCGCGAGGTGGTCGCAGATGGTTTTGGCGTTTGACGGGCCCACGCCAATGTTAATCAGCGTAATGCCGCTGCCGTTTTTGTCGATCAGGTGCCAGGCAGGCATCTGGTGCTTTTTCCACGCCAGGTCAGAAATGGCTTCTTCCGGGGCTTCCGTTTCGGCGGTAAGCCAGGTGCCACCGGCGCAGGAGAGGGCGATGTACGGGCTGTCCGGGTCGAGTATCTGCTGGCAGCCCCAGCGGACGAACTCGTCCACATAGCGGGTGTAGTTGGTGAACAGCACGAAAGGCTGGAAGTGCTCAACCGGCGTGCCGGTGTAGTGGCGCAGGCGTGCCAGCGAGAAATCCACGCGGCGGGCGTCAAAGTGCGACAGCGGCCAGGCTTCCGTCGGGTGGAACAGGCCGTCGGCGGTTTCATCGCCAATCTGCGACAGCTCGGTGGTCGGGAAATGGCGCGTCAGCCCGGCGCTCATGGTGCGGTCGAGGTTCAGGCCGTCGAGCACGTAAGGGTAAGGGATCTCGTGCTGAGAAGGCCCAACCTCGATGTGGACGCCATAGTCTTCACACAACAGGCTCAGCTGTTCGTTCAGATAGTCGCGGAACAATGCGGGGCGAGTCACCGTGGTGGTGTAGCTGCCGGAGTGGGTAAAGCGGGCGTAGGAGCGGGTATTTTTGGGGCCACGGGGAACGCCGTCCCAGCTGACGCGCAGTTCAGGGTAGACAAACAGCCCGTCGGAGCGGGCGTCGACGTCCGGCAGCGTGCCTTGTTGAGTGTAAAGGGCAATCGCGTCGCGAAGGGCGGTTACCGAAGTTTCGTACAGGGCTTCCAGCTTATCCAGGGCCTCAGCAGGCGTCAGCCCCTGGCATACAGCGTTATTATTCATTGATTCTCCTTTACCGGTTCAGGCCGGATTAGACATTCAGTATGTCATGCCGGGAGCAGAACGGAAGGGGAACCGGGCCCGAGTTGCGAGCCTCATAAAAAATTCATCACAAATAAATGAATACCCGCGCAAAGACTGCCGATAACTCCTTTGATACCCGAGATTAATGGGATAACGACAATAATGATTAGGGGAACAACATGGGGATGTTTAAGAATTTTACCGTACGCAGGGTGATGCTCACCGTGCTGGGGCTGTTCTGCCTGCTGTGGTCGGCCGTCGGCGTGTTTACCGTCTATTCACTGGCGAAGCTTGGGGACGGTAACGCCGTTGATCATCAGCTGGTGTCACAGATGACGATTCTCAGCAAAGGGAATGACCAGTACTTCCGCTTTATTACCCGCCTGTCGCGGGTGATGGAAGCGAAGGCCGCAGGCGAAACTGCCGAGTTTAAGCCCGTGCAGGAAGCGCTGGATAACATGAAAAGCGAGCTTGAGCGCCTGAAAAGCGTTTCACCGGGCCCGATGGACCCGCTGGTTTCCGCCGACGTGATAGCAAAATGGCAGCAGCTTTTGGATAACGGCGTGGCGGTACAGATGCAGCTTGCTCAGCAGGGGAGTGCGGGAGATTATCGCCAGCAGGCCACCCAGGTTACGCCGCCCCTGAGCAGGGCGTTTGGGGCCAGCAGCAGCAAATTTACCGCCGTGGCCGAAGAACGTCTGGACCGCACCCGAGTGGCCGTAGACTCGCTAACCCGGCTGATGAAAATCACCGTGCTGGTGGCGATTGTTATTGGTCTGCTGATCCTGCTGTTTACCGACCGCTACCTCGTGAACCTGCTGGTGAAGCCGCTGGATCGCATTCGTGAACATTTCTCGGTTATCGCAAAAGGCGATCTCAGCCATCCCGTGGAGGACTTTGGGCGCAATTGCGTAGGCAAACTGTTCCCGTTGCTTGCCGAGATGCAGGCCAGCCTTCGCGATGCGGTCAGCGCCATTCGCAGCGGCACGGAGAATATCTATCGTGGGTCGGCGGAAATCTCCTCCGGCAACAACGATCTCTCTTCGCGCACCGAAGAGCAGGCCGCCGCGCTGGAAGAAACCGCCGCCAGCATGGAACAGCTGACCGCCACGGTAAAATTTAACGCCGAGAACGCCCGCCAGGCCAGCAGCATTGCGGAGAAAGCGTCGCAAACCGCCAGCCGCAGCGGCAAGCTGGTTGGGGACGTGGTGGTCACGATGGAAGGGATCTCCGACAGCTCCCGTAAAATCAGTGAAATCACCAGCGTCATCAACAGCATTGCATTCCAGACCAATATCCTGGCGCTTAACGCCGCCGTAGAAGCCGCCAGAGCAGGCGAGCAGGGCAGAGGTTTTGCGGTGGTGGCGGGTGAAGTACGCAATCTGGCCAGCCGTAGCGCGGGCGCTGCGAAAGAGATTGAAACGCTGATTGCCGATTCGGTGAACCGGGTTAACAGCGGTGCGGCGTTGGTCAATGAAGCGGGCAACACCATGAAAGAGGTGCTGAAGGCCGTCTCCGATACTACGCAAATCATGAAGCAAATTGCCTCGGCGACCGACGAGCAGAGCAAGGGGATTTCGCAGGTGAGCGTGGCGGTCAGCGAAATGGACAGCGTGACCCAGCAAAACGCCGCCCTTGTCGAGCAGATCTCTGCGGCTGCGGCGGCGCTCGAAGGCCAGACTGAAATGCTGCAAAAAGCGGTGGCGCGATTCCGCCTGTCCGGGCGTGAAGAACAGGCCGTGGTGGAAACGAAGGTAAAACCTCAGGCGAAAGTCGCCGCTGCTGGCGCGGCGGGGGATGACTGGGTAACGTTTTAACTTTCTATCGTGGGCAGGGTGCGCATTGCGTTTTCGCAGCGCGCTTTGACCGCTTCGTGCAGTAACCGCACCGTGGCAGACAGCTGTTTACGGTGCGGGCAAATCATATTCAGCGGAATGCTATCCCCTTCGTACTGCGGCAGCAGCAGCTTCAGGCGGCCTGCCTGCACATCTTCGCTCACGTCCAGCCAGGATTTATAGGTAATGCCTTCGCCTTTGACCGCCAGCCGATGAATCACTTCCGCATCATCGCTCATCATCGTGCCTTTCACCGCCACCTGCTGCTCTTTGCCGTGCAGGCTAAACGACCAGCTATTGTGCACCCGCCCGCGAAGCACAAACGTGAGCGCGTTGTGCTGAGCCAGGTCGGCAAGGGTTTGCGGCTCGCCATTACGTTCAAGATAGGCCGGAGACGCCACGAGCACGCGGCGATTTTCTGGCGCGACGGGCAGGGCGATGTAAGACGCATCATCGTTGTTGCCATAGCGAAAGGCCACATCCACAGGGTCTTTAAACACGTCGGTTATCCTGTCGGAAAACAGAAGCTTCAGGCTCAGCGCCGGGTAAGTGCTGCGAAACTGACGGAAAACGTCGAGCAGCAAATTACGGCCCAGGTCGGAAGGGACGGCGATTTGCAGCGTACCTCGCACTTCGTCGCTGGGAGGCTGGATCTGCTCGTAGCCGGCATCAAGGGTTTGCAATACCTGCATGGCATAGGGCAGCCACGCTTCGCCTTCCGGCGTGAGCCTCAGGCTGCGGGTAGAGCGGGCGAACAGGCGAATATTGAGGTTTTGCTCCAGGCGCTTAATGGCCGTGCTCACCTGGGCTGGCTGCAGCCCGGCTTCTCTGGCGGTATCGCTAAAACTGTTTAACGCCGCGGCCCTGACAAACAGGGTAAGGTCTTCCAGCCTGAGCATTTTCACTCTCCGAGTATAAGTGTTGTTTCCTGGCGCCTGTTTTTCACCTTCCGCGCTCCTTGTACCATGATTTTACTCAATTGATGAACCCATTACCTTATTGGAGCTGCTATGAAAGCTATTGCTATTACCCGCGCTGCGAAAGACGGCAGCAATATTGACGCGCTGCAGGAGATTACGCTGCCAAAACCTGTTGCTCAGGGCCACGACATCCTGGTGGCGGTGAACGCCATTTCCGTCAACCCGGTGGATACCAAAGTCCGCAGCGGCTTTAGCAGCGACACGCCTCGCGTGCTGGGCTGGGATGCGGTAGGCACCGTTGTGGAAACAGGCGAAGCCGTGACGCTGTTCAAACCAGGCGACGCGGTATGGTACGCCGGTTCGCTGACCCGCCCCGGCAGCAACAGCGAATATCAGCTGGTGGATGAGCGCATTGCGGCGCTTAAGCCTCAGTCCGTAGAAAATGCCGCAGCGGCCGCGTTGCCGCTGACGGCGATCACAGCCTGGGAAATGCTCTTTGACCGCCTGGGCATTCAGGAAAACGGCAGCGAAGGTGAAGTGCTGCTGATCGTCGGCGCGGCCGGTGGCGTGGGTTCTATCCTGACCCAGCTAGCCCGCAGGCTGACAAAAGTCACGGTCATTGGCACAGCTTCTCGCCCTGAAAGCCAGAAGTGGGTGACCGAGCTTGGCGCACACCACGTTATCGACCACAGCAAACCGCTGACCGAAGAGTTGCAGCGTATTGGCGTGAAGCACGTCACGCATGTTGCCAGCCTGACCAACACCGAGGAGCATTATGCCCAGCTGATCGAAGCGCTCATTCCGCAGGGGAAATTTGCGCTGATTGATGACCCGGTTGCGCTGGACGTTCGCGCGCTGAAGGCCAAAAGCATTTCGCTGCATTGGGAGTTTATGTTTACCCGTTCGATGTTCGTCACCAGCGATATTATTGAACAGCACAACCTGCTGACGCGCGTGGCGAAGCTTATCGACCAGGGCGTGTTGAGAACCACGCTTGGCGAACATTATGGCACGATTAACGCGGACAACCTGCGCCGCGCCCACGCGCTGCTGGAAACCGGGCGTGCGGTGGGCAAAATTGTGCTGGAGGGCTTCTGATATGGCGACGACGGAAACGCTGACCATTATTGCAATGCTGAAGGCGAAAGCCGGTCAGCAGGATAATCTGAAAGCCGCGTTGAAAGCGCTGGTTGCGCCGAGCCGCCTTGAACCGGGCTGCCTCGATTACACGCTGTTCCAGCTTCAACAAGCGCCTGATACGTTTTATGTCCGCGAGTCGTGGCGGGGCCAGCAGGCGCTTGATCTGCACAATTCGCTGCCTCACTTCCAGGCATTTGTGCAGCAGATGGACGCCCTGCTGGCGGAACCGCTGAAGCTGGTGCCGCTGGACGAAGTTGCCGTTTAACTTATATGCGCGGCGGCCAGGCAGGCCGCTGCAAAACACAAAGACTTATTCAGGAAAAATCATGAACATTATTGATGCTGCCTCCCGCCGTTATGCGACGAAAGCTTTCGATGCTGCTAAAAAAATTGCCGCCGAAGATGTGGATAAGATTAAAAATCTGCTGCGCCTCAGTCCTTCAAGCACCAACTCGCAGCCGTGGCACTTTATTCTGGCGAGCACGGATGAAGGCAAAGCGCGTATCGCGAAAGCGACCACCGGGCCTTACGCGGCAAACCAGCCCAAAGTGCTGGATGCTTCACATGTCGTGGTGTTCTGCGCGAAAACTACCTACGACGATGCTCATCTGCATACGCTGCTGCAAAAAGAGCAGGAAGACGGGCGTTTTGCCACCGAGCAGGCAAAAGAAGGGCAGCACAAAGGCCGCTCTTTCTATGCCAATAAGCACCGTTTTGACCTGAAAGATGCGCAGCACTGGATGGAGAAGCAGGTTTATCTCAACCTGGGCACGCTGCTGCTGGGCGTCTCCACCCTGAATATTGATGCCGTGCCGATTGAAGGGTTTGACGCCGCCGTGCTGGACGAAGAGTTTGGCCTGCGTGAGAAAGGCCTTACCAGCGTGGTGATGGTGGCGTTGGGCTACCGTAGCGTGGAGGACTTTAACGGCAGGCTGCCGAAGTCGCGTCTTGATTTTAGTCAGATCCTGACAGAGATCTAAGTGCGTGATGATAACGTGATTTAACTTTTATTTTCCCTGCGCGCAGGAATGGATATTAGGCCATTCCTGCGCTTATTCATCAGATTGGGGGCATTGAGGCGTGGAAAGAGGGGGGAAATGATCTATACTTTGCTCTCTTAATTCTACGGATGGCCATGGTTGTGAAGGACACGTATTATAATGACAGCAAGGTAAATTCATTAATTCAGCGCGAACTTGATGAATTTATTCTGAATTACAAACATACGACCTATGCGTATGCTGTGATGAATAAGAAAGACCCTTCCCAGATGCGTATTATCAATAACAATCCGCAATGGTTTAACATCTATCTCGAAAATAAATATCAGTTTATTGACCCGGTGATTGTCCGGTCTCTCAGCAGCCTCGAGGATTTCTCCTGGGACAGCGGCATGATGGTCTCTTCCGGGTATACGCTGAAACGTATTTTTGACGAAGGCTCGCAGCACAACATCGTTCAGGGGCATACGTACCCGCTGCATGACTATGTTAATAACCTTGTGGTGCTCTCGCTGATCAGCCATCAGCCTTCCGACGCTAACCTGACAGAAAACCGCGAAGCGGTGATTGCTTTCTTTATCAGGCTGCATCAAAAGATGCTGAATTTATACAGCGATATTCGGCAGAAAAAAAACGTCTTCCTGTCGCCGCGTGAGCAGCAAATTTTGCAGTGGGTTTATGCCGGTAAAACGTATGCAGAAATCGCCGTGATTCTCTCAATCACCGAGCGTACGGTAAAATTCCACATGGGCAATGCCATGAAAAAGCTGGGCGTAAACAATGCCCGCCACGCGGTCAAATTAAGTATCGAACTCCGCTTGTTGGACCTGAACGCCTGACCGAAATACTACAGGTGGTTGAGCTGTGTAAGCGTGTCGCGCAGCCATGCGCTGTTGTTGTCTTTATTGATAATGTCTTCGATAATCTGTTGATTGGCGGGCATAAAAATATAATAAACCGCCTCGCCCTTCTCTGAGAGCCCTTTCTGAATCACCTCAACTTTCCAGTCTGCCTGACGGAAAATGGCGTACATCCCACGACTGGTTACCGCGTGCATGCCGGGATAGCCGTTTTTAATGCAATACATAATCATCGCCAGGAATAAGGCTTTGCTGGCGGGCAGGGTGCGTAAATTACCGTCGTCACGACGTTCTTTGTCGAGGAATAATCGGGTGATTTCACAGCATGGAATATCTTTTGGTAAACTAATATTATTGAAATATTGATGAAATATTTCATCGGTCATTGTCGGGTATTTAGCGTCAATAAAGCGCGCGCCACAAAACAATTGGCCTTCCGACATGCCCATTAAATAAGTTGTATTCTCGTTATCGAACTGATCTCTTTCCAGATTATCTTCACATTTCACATCCCATTCGAGCCGTTCATGAAATGTTTTTTTGCGCAACGCATACAGCTCCCGGGCAAGACCAGGGTGTAAATCATTATGATGACTTATAAAAAATTCAATTGCAGAACACATAGCGTATCCCTGTATGTGGAAGTCCCCCTGTACTTAAAGACAGCTTTTTTTTGCCTAAGGCCTTCTCTAAACTAAAAAAATCCTGACCGGCCGCGCCAACACGCAAACTGGTCAGGCGGTCAAAGACCTGAGCAACACCAAGGGAAATGTTCACAGATTATTATCTAGTACACCGATTTCCCGATGCACAAGATTGTAAGCACTTGTAATTTTACATTACGAAAAATAAAAATAAAGAAAATTAAGCCCTCGCTCATGCGGGGGCTTTTCTTTTATATCTCTCAGGATCGCTACACGTTCTCCGCCGTTCTCTACAATATGCCGCATTTCTTCGTGAAAATTTACTAACATAACGGCCTGCAGGCGGAAAATTATTTTATAAAACAGAGGGCTTTGATCGCGCGAAAAGCGTACGGCACAGTTGAATAGTAGCCGACGAATTAAAAAAGTGAATGCCTTGCGCGAGGGAAAAGTGAATTTTGTGAGGGCGTAAAGGCTGTATGAAAAATCCAGATGCAAAAAGCCCGCTTAAGTTTCCTTAAGCGGGCTTCTTAAATATGGCTCCTCTGACTGGACTCGAACCAGTGACATACGGATTAACAGTCCGCCGTTCTACCGACTGAACTACAGAGGAATCGTGTGAACGGGGCGAATATTAGCGAGGGCGCTCTGGCTTGTCAAAGCCTGCAAGACATCTTTTGCATCGTTTGCCGATAAAACAATCAACCCCCGGCTAAAATCAGTCCCCGACATAACTTTACAGCGCAAAGATTGCCAATCTTTCACCAGCCGCTAAGATAGGCCGGGTTAAACAGTGAGGGCCTAATGGTAAAACAGCAGCGTATAGGAATATGGTTTCTTTGTCTGGCATGTGTCGTGGTACTGGTTTGTACCGCACAACGCATGGCGGGCCTGCACGCGTTGCAGATGCAAACCGTTGCCAGCGCCGTTGTTGCCCAGTCCGAAAGCCCACAGGCCGACAGTGACGCCCCGGTCACGCCCTGTGAGCTGAGCGCCAAATCACTGCTGAGCGTGCCGCCCGTATTATTTGACGGCGCCTTATTCGTATTCTGCCTGCTGCTTTCACTGCTGGCACCCGTGCGTTCCACGCGAATGCCGTTTTCCCCTCCAAGAGCGACTTCACCTCCCACCCTCAGGGTGCATCTACGTTTCTGCGTATTCCGTGAATGACAGACCGGCTGTTACCGACAGTTAGTTAATCATTTACGGAGAAAAAACATGTTTAATCGCTTCAGGCAGGCGCTGCTTTGCCTGCTTATGCTATGGCTGCCCGTATCCTGGGCGGCAGAGGCCGGCTGGCAACAATCACCGGATAACGATCACGCCAGCGTCAGGCTGCGCGCGGACACCACAGCCAATAACGAAACTCGTCTTCTGCTGGACGTAAAGCTTGAGAAAGGCTGGAAAACCTACTGGCGCTCGCCGGGAGAAGGCGGCGTTGCGCCGTCTATTGCCTGGCAAGCGGATATGCCAAAGGTGGAATGGTTCTGGCCCACGCCTG
The DNA here is from genome assembly GCF_013386425.1 of Cedecea sp. P7760. NCBI lineage: Bacteria > Pseudomonadati > Pseudomonadota > Gammaproteobacteria > Enterobacterales > Enterobacteriaceae > Cedecea > Cedecea sp. P7760. Next base: position 37,404 of record NZ_JACARU010000026.1, read on the forward strand.
CGCGCTTTGACGTCGCCGGAATAACGACCCAGGGCTATCACGACCGGGTCACCATCCCGATGGTTATTCATGGCCGTGCGCCGGAAACCCTTCGCGGCGTGCTGACGCTTTCCACCTGCAGCAACGTTTGCCTGCTGACCGATTATTCCTTTACCGTCACCTCTACGGCTGCGGACGCTACGTTTGCTCACGACTTCGCTCAGGCGATGGGGCAGGTGCCGGTTGAAGGCGGGCTGACGGATTCGCTAAAAGCGGGCTACCGCCAGGGAAGCCTGGTTATCGACGCCGTGCGTGCCGGAGGCTGGACGAATCCGGGGCTTTATCTTGACCCACCGGAAGATACGGATCTGGGCAAGCCGACCTTCCGCATCGACGGCGACACGCTGCAGGCGACGGTGCCGGTGAGCGACGGCTGGGGCGAGGGTGCGCCAGATCTACGCGGTAAATCGGTCACTCTGGTGCTGGCTGACAGCGGCATCGCCCAGCAAAACACGCTCACTATTGGTTCGGCTCCCGCCGCTGCAGGCGGAAACGACGCGTTCCCGCTCTGGCAGGTGGTGCTGATGGCGCTGGTGGGCGGTCTTATCCTTAACCTGATGCCGTGCGTGCTGCCCGTGCTGGGCATGAAGCTCGGGTCTATTCTGCTGGTTCAGCAAAAAGACAGAAGTCTGGTGCGCCGCCAGTTTTTAGCCTCGGTTGCAGGAATTATCGCTTCCTTTATGGTACTGGCCTTGTTGATGACCGCCCTGCGGCTGACCAACCAGGCGCTGGGCTGGGGCATCCAGTTCCAGAACCCGTGGTTCATCGGCTTTATGGCGCTGGTGATGCTGGTGTTCAGCGCCAATCTGTTTGGCCTGTTCGAGTTCCGACTTTCCTCCAATATGAACACTCGCCTGGCTACCCAGGGCGGCAACGGCATGGCCGGGCATTTCTGGCAGGGTGCTTTTGCCACGCTGCTGGCAACGCCGTGCAGCGCGCCTTTCCTCGGCACGGCGGTAGCCGTTGCGCTGACCGCTTCCTACCCGGTTCTGTGGGGGCTGTTCCTGGCATTGGGGCTGGGCATGAGCCTGCCGTGGCTGCTGATTGCGCTTCGTCCCGGCCTTGCCATGCGCTTACCGCGTCCGGGGAAATGGATGAACTGGCTGCGCCGCGTGCTTGGCCTGCTGATGCTCGGGTCGGCTATCTGGCTGGCAAGCCTGCTGCTGGTGCATTTCGGGGTTTCTGGCGGCAAGCCCGCGCAGGAAAATATTGCCTGGCAGCCGCTCAGCGAACAGGCGATTCAGGACGCGCTGGCGCAGCATAAACGTGTGTTTATCGACGTCACCGCCGACTGGTGTATCACCTGTAAAGCCAACAAATACAACGTGCTCAATAAAGAGGACGTGCAAGCCGTGCTGCAGGCTCCGGACGTGGTTGCCCTGCGCGGTGACTGGACGCTGCCGTCCCCGCAAATCACCGACTTTTTAAGAAGCCGCGGCCAGGTTGCCGTGCCTTTCAACCAAATTTATGGCCCAGGCCTGCCGGAAGGCAAAGTGCTGCCCACGCTGCTGTCTCGCGACTCGGTTCTGACGACCCTGGATGAAGCCAAAGGAACAACCCAATGAAATACGCCTTTATTCTGATCCTCTCTCTGTTCTCCGGCCTGGCGCTGGCGGCAAAAGAAGAGCCCGCTCCGTTTTCCGCCGAGCAGCAAAAGCAGCTGGAAGTGCTGATTGAGCAGGCGCTGTTTAATGACCCGGCCAGCCCGCGCTTCGGCGCCAAAAAACCGCTATTAACCCTGGTGAACTTCACCGATTACAATTGCCCGTACTGCAAGCAGCTCGACCCGATGCTGGAGAAGATTGTGCAGAAATATCCCGATGTGGCGGTGATTGTGAAGCCGCTGCCGTTTAAGGGAGAAAGCTCCGTGCTGTCGGCGCGAACCGTGCTGACCACCTGGCGTCAGCATCCCGAACAGTTTCTGGCGCTGCATGAAAAGCTGATGCAGAAGAAGGGCTATCACGATACGGCGAGCATCGCGGTAGCCGTTGAAAAGAGCGGAGCAACCCCGGTAAAGCCGGATGAAAAAAGCATGGAAACCTTAAGCACCAACCTTCAATTAGCGCGCATCGTCGGCGTGCAGGGCACACCAGCCACCATTATTGGCGATGAAATGATCCCCGGTGCGGTGCCGTGGGAAACGCTGGAAGAAGTGGTCAAAGAAAAGCTGGCGGCCGCCCGTGGCAAGTAAGCTGCGGCGCTGGCTGCGAGAAGGATTAATTCTGCTGGTGCTGCTGGCGGGCGTGATGCTGGTAATGGACTGGTGGCGCGCACCTCAGTCACCTCCCGCTTTTGACAGCACCCCGCTGTACACGCTAGACGGGCAAAACGTCACGCTCGGTGCGCTGAGTGCGGATCGCCCGCTGCTGGTTTACTTCTGGGCCAGCTGGTGCGCGGTGTGCCGTTTTACCACGCCGGACGTGGCGAAGCTGCAGGCCGAAGGGCAGAACGTGATAACCATTGCGCTCCGCTCCGGCAATGAAAGCGAAGTTTCCCGCTGGCTGTCGCGTAAAGGCGTGAGCTTCCCGGTTATTAACGACGCCGACGGCGCAATATCCCGCAGCTGGAAGATTGACGTGACGCCAACGCTTGTCGTGGTGGATAAAGGCAAGGTGGTGTCTACAACCAGCGGCTGGACGAGCTACTGGGGAATGAAAATGCGCCTGTGGTGGGCCGGGATGTGAATAACCGTGTCGGTTTATAACCGGCACGCTGTTTTCAGTCTCAGAAATGCACCCTCGTGGTGCATTCATACCTCTTATGGGGCATAAGCAAAACCCCAGTTTCATTAATCATCCCCGAAGGCTTTATTAGTTTCTCTTATTATCCAGCCTGTTATCGTGTTTGTGCCGTAAACGAGAAATGTGGCAAGCATATTGCAAAACCTTCTACGACATCACTGCCATGACTGGCGCTGGCATTCCGTAATAGGGGGCAAAATGAATTTAAGACGACTGAAGTACTTCGTAAAAATCGTTGATATTGGCAGCCTGACCCAGGCGGCAGAAGTACTGCATATCGCACAGCCGGCGCTCAGCCAGCAGGTTGCCACCCTGGAAGGGGAGCTGGATCAGCAGCTGTTGATCCGCACCAAACGAGGCGTAACGCCGACGGAAGCGGGAAAAATTCTTTATGCTCATGCGCGGACCATTCTGCGCCAGTGTGAGCAGGCGCAGCTGGCGGTTAATAACGTCGGCCAGACCATTAACGGGCACGTCTCCATTGGCCTGGCGCCTGGGATGGCAGCCTCCTCTATTACCATGCCGCTGCTGCAGGCCGTGCGTGCCGAGTTGCCGGATGTGCAGGTTTATCTGCATGAAAACAGCGGGTCGCAGCTTAACGACAAACTGCTCAGCGGGCAGCTTGATATGGCCGTTCTGTATGACCGCACGCCAACGGCCGGGCTAACCAGCCAGCCGCTGCTGAAAGAAGATTTGTTCCTGGTGGGCACCCGTGACTGCCCGGGCACGACGATAGATTTGTCTGACGTTGCCGCCATGGATCTTTTCCTGCCACGCGACTACAGCGCGGTGCGCAAACGGGTGGATGAGGCTTTTTCCCTGCGCCGCCTGACGGCAAAAATCATCGGCGAAATCGAGTCAATTTCGACGCTAACTGCGGCGATTGCCAGCGGTATGGGCGTGACCGTGCTGCCGGAATCTGCGGCTCGTTCGCTTGCCGATTCGGCCAGCGGCTGGATGGCACGCATCACCAGTCCGTCGCTAAATTTACCGCTGTCGCTGAACCTTTCCGCGCGTTTACCGCTTTCCCCTCAGGCCCAGGCGGTAAAAGAAATTCTTATGTCTCTGGTGACCCGCCCGGCGCTGGAAAATCGCGAGCTGATGCTGGTGGGTTAAGTTCGCTTATTACTAAATGGAATAGGTTGCTGGTTTTTATTATTTGTCCCGCCGGGGCTGTGACTTTAACAATGGTGTAAAGAACAGTCACGATCCCGGGGGCGATGTGAACTTCCAGCAACTTAAAATAATCCGCGAGGCGGCGCGGCGGGACTACAATCTCACCGAAGTCGCCAACATGCTTTTCACCTCTCAGTCCGGCGTCAGCCGTCATATTCGCGAGCTTGAAGAAGAGCTGGGCATTGAAATATTCATTCGTCGCGGCAAACGGTTATTAGGTATGACCGAACCGGGCAAGGCCCTGTTAGTGATCGCCGAACGCATTCTTAATGAAGCCAGTAACGTTCGTCGCCTGGCCGATCTCTTCACCAATGACACCAGCGGCGTGTTAACGATAGCCACGACCCACACCCAGGCTCGATATAGCCTCCCGGTGGTGATCAAAGCCTTTCGCGCATTATTCCCCGAAGTTCGCCTCGAGCTTATTCAGGGTACGCCACAGGAAATTGAATCCCTGCTGCACAGCGGGGCGGCTGATATCGGCATCGCCAGCGAACGCCTGAGCACCGACCCGCTGGTGGTCGCCTACCCGTGGTTCCGCTGGTATCACAGCCTGCTGGTGCCGCAGGGGCATCCGCTGATTCATACCAGCCCGCTGACGCTGGATGATATCAGCCGCTGGCCGCTGATCACCTACCGCCAGGGGATAACCGGCCGTTCACGCATAGATGAGGCGTTTGCCCGCAGAGGCCTGACGGCTGATGTGGTGCTTAGCGCCCAGGACTCCGACGTGGTGAAAACCTACGTCGAGCTCGGCCTGGGGATTGGGCTGGTGGCCGACCAGGCCAGCGGTGAAGAAGGGAGTCTGGTACGCCTGGACACTCGCCATCTGTTTGACGCCAACACCGTGTGGCTTGGCATTCGACGCGGGCAGCTGCAGCGAAACTATGTCTGGCGCTTTATTGAATTGTGCAACCCGGAGCTTTCGGTCGACGAAATTAAGCGCCTGGCGCTTGAGCCCGAAGAACCCGCCATCGATTATCAAATCTGATATGCCCATACCCTAATTGTGGTATTTGTGGCGTTGTTAATAAAATATTAAATAATTAAATAAAGCGGTGCGCGGTGAATTTATATTTACCGCGCGCTTGCTGTATTTTTAAAAATAGTGTTGAGAAAGTTTCTCGCTGAGAAAAATAAGACAGAAAAACGCTCCCTATCGCAAATTATCGATCAATTGCGATTCAATTAATAGCTCTCAGCTATCTATGTGGCCTGACCATACGAAAAAACCGATCAAATTCATAAAGTTAATCAGAATGTATCCGATAAGCCTGTACGAGGTGCTTCCATCCCTTTGTGCTATTTATTTTCTGCTGTTTCGACCGCAGAGGATTTTGCGCATTCATAAAAATACGCTTCCCAAGGGAGAAAAAATGTCACTACATGATGTAAAAATTCGCAGCAAATTAACGCTGACGATCGCTATTTTTATTGTGCTGATGGTATTCAGCTCGGGGCTTTCTTTACTCAGCCTCAGCAGGGCAAATACCGGCATCCAGACCATTGTTAACAGTGATTACCCGACGACCGTTAAAGCCAACGACCTGATTGATAGTTTCCAGGAGTTTGTTAATACGCAGCAGCTGATGCTGCTGGACGAAGCGGGCGTCTTTCGTCAGAAGTCAGAAAAGCACCTGGCCGAAATTAGCGCGCACATTACCGCGCTGCTGGCCGATTTAAACAAATCCAGCACCGACGCGGCTTCACAAAAAGCATTGCAGGAGCTGACTGGCATCCGTAAAGAGTATCTGGACTCGCGTTTTCGTATTTTACAGGCGGTGCAGCAGAACAACCGGGCCGGCGCGCTGCAGGAAATGATGGCCACTACCATTCAGATTCAGGAAAAATACAAAGATAAGGTGCAGGAGCTTATCGTCATCCAGAACCAAAAGATGGCCGCCGCCGGGCTGCAGGTGGATAAAGATTACCGATCCAACCGGCTCGTCACCGTCCTGCTGACGCTGCTGAGCATTGCGCTGGGTACCCTGATTGGCATGTTCATCGTGCGCTCCATCACCCGCCCGCTGGTTCAGGCCGTTGAGTTTGCCGAGGCGATTGCGGAAGGTGACCTTACGGGCAGCATCACGGTGACCCATAAAGACGAAACAGGCGAACTGCTGCAGGCGCTGATGAGCATGAAAGTGCGCCTGCAAGAGATTGTCCATCAGGTTCAGCAGGGCTCGGAAACTATCTCTTCTGCCGCCGCGCAAATCGTGGCCGGTAACCAGGACCTGGCGGCGCGTACCGAAGAGCAGGCCAGCTCGGTAGAGGAAACGGCTGCTTCTATGGAGCAGATTACCTCTACGGTGAAAAACACCTTTGACCACACCAACGAGGCAACCAAACTCTCATCCGAAGCCGCGTCGGTGGTGAAAAACAACGGCCAGATGATGTCTCAGGTCACCAGCAAAATGCGCGTGATTAACGAAACCTCTAATCGTATGTCGGACATCATTAACCTTATCGATTCCATTGCGTTCCAGACCAATATTCTGGCGCTGAACGCGGCGGTGGAAGCGGCTCGCGCGGGTGAGCACGGCCGCGGTTTTGCGGTGGTGGCCGGTGAAGTTCGCCAGCTGGCGCAGAAAAGCGCCTCGTCCGCGAGCGAGATCAGAAGCCTGATTGAAAACTCGACCACCCAGACCCGTGAAGGGATGGGCCTGGTGGAGAAAGCCAACGCGCAGATTGCCGGTATGATCGAAAACGTGCAGGAAATGAACACCATCCTCGGCGAAATCAAGCAGGCAAGCCAGGAGCAAACCGACGGCATTTCCCAGATCAACAGCGCCATTGGCATGATTGACTCAACCACCCAGCAGAACTCCGCGCTGGTGGAAGAGTCGGTGGCGGCGGCGGCGTCGCTTAACGACCAGGCAAAACAGCTGCGTGACCTGGTGCGCGTGTTCCGCCTGCAATAACCTTTCACCCCTTCTTTAAGCCAGCGCCCGCTGGCTTTTTTCATTTCTAGCGCCTGCTTTTTTCGCTTCCGGCATGACAACATTCATCATTATTGTTATGTTATAACATATCAATAATAACGACATGGTCGGTAAGGAGTTGCAATGTCATCGTTTACACAGGCCCACAAAGGGGCGAAAAAGCTGCCCGTTACCGTGCTGTCCGGTTTTTTGGGCGCCGGGAAAACCACGCTGCTGAACCATATTTTAAACAACCGGGAAGGGCGCAGGGTGGCGGTGATCGTCAACGATATGTCCGAGGTGAACATCGACGCGGCGCTGGTGCGTGAGGGAGGCTCGAGCCTGACGCGCACCGACGAGAAGCTGGTGGAGATGAGCAACGGCTGCATTTGCTGCACGCTGCGCGAAGACCTGCTGGTGGAAATTAGCCAGCTAGCCAGAGAGGGCCGCTTTGATAACCTGGTGATTGAGTCAACCGGGATTTCTGAACCGCTGCCGGTCGCCGAGACGTTTACCTTTGTGGACGACAAGGGTGAGAGCCTGTCCGATATCGCGCTGCTCGACACCATGGTGACGGTGGTGGACGGATATAACTTCCTTCGTGACTATGAATCTTACGAGAGCATTCAGTCGCGCGGGGAATCGATGGGGGAAGAAGACGAGCGCACGGTGGTTGACCTGCTGATTGACCAGATCGAATTTTGTGATGTGCTTGTCCTCAATAAAACCGATCTTATTAGTGACGAAGAGAAGCGCCGCCTGATGTCCATGCTGCATTCCCTTAACCCGAGGGCAAAAATTATTACTTCGGCGTTTAGCGAGGTAAGCCTTGACCAGGTGCTGAATACCGGCCTGTTTGATTTTGACGCCGCCGCACAGGCTCCGGGCTGGCTCAAAGAGCTGCGCGGGGAGCACACGCCCGAAACGGAAGAATACGGCATTCGCAATTTTGTCTTTCGCGCTCGTCGTCCCTTCCACCCGGCACGTTTCCAGATGGTGACCGACGGTGGGCTAAAAGGCGTTATTCGCTCCAAAGGTTTTTTCTGGCTGGCGAGTCGCCCTCATCATGCCGGATCCTGGTCCCACGCGGGCGGCGTGATGCGTCAGGGGCTGGCGGGAATGTGGTGGGCTGGTATTCCCCGTGAACGGTGGCCGCAGGACCCAGAAAGTCTCCAGCACATTTTAAACAACTGGGAAGACGGCATCGGCGATGCGCGGCAGGAAATTGTCTTTATCGGTATTGATATGGATGAGGCTGTTTTGCGTGAGAAGCTGGAATATGCGCTGCTCACCGATGCCGAGATGGCGGAAGGTCCCAAAGCCTGGGCACGCTATTACGATCCGATAGATGCCTGGTTTGACTGACCGAATTCCCGGCCGCCCGTTTGCAGGCGGCCGGGCTATCTGGCTTAGTGCAGTTCTACGGCGTAGTCGTCTACCGGGGTGATTTTCTTGATCAGCTTGTTATCAAACAGGAACTGTTCGTAAGCCTGGTAGCGTGCACGATCGAGTTTTGCCGGGTCAGCGGCAAACAGCGGCAGGCTTGCCTGCCAGGCCTGCTTGTTCAGCTCGGTATTCAGCTCCGCGTGGGCTTTAGCAAATGCCTGCCAGGTTTCCTGCGGATGTGCCTGCAGGTACTCGTTGCCTTTTTTCAGCGCGGCGAGGAATTTTTTGATTTTAGGCTCGTTGGCCGCGTTGCGGTTCGCCACGAAAATCAGCTCATCGTAGGCCGGGACGCCGTAGTCCTCGACGTTAAACACCGTCGGCGTTTTACCCTGAAGTTTAAGCTCCAGCGCTTCGATATTGCGATAGCCGCCGATCACCGCATCCACCTGGCCCGCCAATAGAGCGCTGGTCAGCTGGAAGTTAACGTTTATCAGCTTCATTTCTTCCGGCCTGATGTGCTCATGCTCAACCATGGTGGCAAGCGTCGCCTGCTCAATACCGCTCACGGAATACCCTATTTTTTTGCCCTTGAGATCCGCCGGCGATTTGATGTTTTGATCCAGCGTCATCACCGTATTCAGCGGCGAGTTTATCAGCGTGCCCACGCGCACCAGCGGCAGGCCCTGGTCGGCAAAGAAATGCAGCTGCGGCTGGTAGGTGATGGCCAGGTCGGCCTGCCCGGCGGCGACCAGGCGTGGCGGCAGGGCAGGGTCGGACGGCGGGATAATCTTCACATCCAGTCCCTCAGCTTTAAAAGCGCCTATCTGTTCGGCGACCATGATCGGCGCGTGATCGGGATTGATGTACCAGTCGAGCACCAGCGTCAGCTTTTCGGCGGCGGAGGCCTGGGCGGCAAAGGCAGCGGTGAGCAGCAGGCCACAAATCGTTTTTTTCATTTTAATTGGTTCCTTAATTAAGACGGTTATTCAGTGTTTTCAGGCGACCAGGCGATCAACCGCCGCAGCAGGGCATCTACCGCCAGCCAAAGCAGAACGGTCATCAGGACTAAAATAAACAGCGCGGCAAAACAGACGTCGGTTTGCATACGGGCGTTGGCGTTGAGCATGACGTAGCCCAGCCCTTCGGCAGAGCCGACCCATTCGCCAATAATTGCCCCGATGGGGGCCACTGCGGCCGCCATGCGCAGGCCTGATCCAAAAGCAGGCAGCGCCGCCATCAGCCGCACGTGCCTCAGCTGTGCCCAGCGCGAAGCGCCCATGGTGCGGGCCAGATCCAGATAGTCGTTGTTCACCCGACGCAGCCCGTCAAAGAACGACGACACCACCGGGAAGAAGATAACCAGTACGGCCATCGCCACTTTGGCGCTCATGCCAAAGCCAAACCACAGCACCAGCAGCGGAGCCAGGGCGAAGACCGGGATTGCCTGACTGGTGAGCACCAGCGGCATTAGCCAGCGCTGCAGGCGGGGGGAAAACATCATGCCCAACGCCAGGCCTGCGCCGAACAGCACGCCGAGGATAAGGCCGCTGATAATCTCTGAGGCGGTGACCAGCGTGTGCCAGACGAGATAGTCGCGGCCATGCCATAACGCCAGCGCCACCGCCGAAGGTGAAGGCAAAAGAAAGGCGGGAATATTGCCGAGGGTGAGCAGATACCAGAGCAGCAGCAACCCGGCGAAGACGGTCAGCCCCCGGCACAGGCGAGTAGCATGACTTTCTGAGGGTGACCTCATTCTGCGGCCCTCATCAGCTGTTGCAGCAGGCTTGCCTGGCTTTTCAGCAGGTCCACATCGTCCGGCGCGCGAGGCGGTTGCCCGGCAATAATATGCGTATCATCGAGGCCCGCAGGCCAGCGGGACAGCACCAGCAGGCGGTGGCTGAGCCGACAGGCTTCCATAGGATCGTGGGTGATCAGCAGCACGGTGTTTTTTACCAGCAGCTCCGCCGCCAGATCCTGAATCGCCGTTCGGGTAATGGCGTCCAGCGCCGAAAACGGCTCGTCCATCAGCACTATCGGCCGCCGTTCGTAGAGCGTTCTGGCGATAGCTGCGCGCTGCCTCATACCACCAGACAGCGCGGCGGGCAAAGCTTTGGCATAGCCCGCCAGCCCAACCTGCTCAAGCAAATGCGTCGTCCACTGGCGATCAACAGTCTCGCCACGCAGGCGCGAACCCAGGGCCACGTTCTGCTCGATGTTCAGCCACGGATAAAGCAAATCTTTCTGCCCCATCCAGGCTATGCGCCCGGCAACGGGCTGGCCGTCGCTGCAGGTCACGCTTCCGGCACTGGCCTGCGCCAGCCCGGCGATAATCTTCAGCAGGCTGGTTTTACCGGCCCCGCTCGCGCCCAGCAGGGCAACGAAGCTCCCGCCAGGAATATCAAAATTCAGCCCTTCAAAAATGGTCTGGCTGCCAAACCGCAGGCTGAGATCGCGAACCTGAATGCCCGGCGAGACATGGCTTTCGGTCATGAGGCGTTCAGCCCCATTTGCCAGAAGGCGGATTCAAGCTGCGTTGCGGTGGTGAAAATTTGCGAAAGCTCGGCGAAGCGGCTCTCTGCCCCACGCTGACGCCCTACGTTTTCAAGTAGCTGAACAGCGGCCTGCACCCCGGCCAGGTAACCCTCATCGCCATAGTTACGGATCCAGGTGGCGTAGGGGTTGCCCTCCATTACCGTATCGGGGCTGTGCAGCAGGCCAAGTCCGATTTCGGCATAGCCAGCCACGCAAGGCATCAGGGCGGCCAGCAGATCGAGCGCGTCACCTGAATGGCCGATATCCAGCACGTAGCGGGTGTAATTCATTGTTTCCGGTGCTTCCGCCTGGGCGGCCATCTGCTCCTCGTCTAAACCCCAGCTTGCACACCAGGCCACATGGAGCGGCAGTTCAGAGACTATTGCATTCAGAGAGGCGGTCGCGGCGCGCATTTCGGGCAGCGTGCGGAGCTTGCTCACCAGCAGGGCATAGGCACGGGCAAAGTGGATCAGGAAAAGGTAATCCTGGGTCAGATAGCGCTGAAATGCTGCTTTGGGCAATGTTCCGACGGCAAGCTGCTGCAGAAAAGGATGATCGACATAATCCTGCCAGTGGCGACCGGCCTGCTGACGCAGCCGTCCGTAAAGACCGTTTTCGAAAAGTGGGGTGTACATGGGACCTCCTGTGTAAGTGGAGATCCGGGCGCGCAGAGGTATGAACAGGCAATAACACAGGCGAAATTGCCGACCGTCCCTTCGCTGGCATGACCCAGATCAGGTTCAAAGGGTTCGGCTTACGCCATCTCAGCCCATACAGGACACCCCTCGGAGGTGCCTGTTATACGACATTTACTTTTTGATTACAATCGTCAGGCGCTGTGCCTGGCCCCGATCAAACCGGTGATTCGTTTAGTGCGGTATCTCAATATTTTGCTGGCGTTTGGGGCGAAACTTTTGTCACTGTAGGCCGATTACCCCGAGTCTAAGGACGATATCCGATGAAAAAGATTGGCTTTCTCTCGTTTGGCCACTGGTCGCCCTCTGCCCAGTCTGGCACCCGCTCTGCGGCAGACACGCTGCTGCAATCTATCGACCTTGCCGTTGCCGCAGAAGAGCTTGGCGCGGACGGGGCTTACTTCCGTGTGCATCACTTCGCTCGCCAGCTAGGCTCGCCATTTCCGCTGCTGGCAGCCATTGGGGCAAAAACTAAACGTATTGAAATCGGCACTGGCGTTATCGATATGCGTTATGAGAATCCGCTTTATATGGTGGAGGATGCCGGTGCTGCCGACCTGATTTCCGGCGGACGTCTGCAGCTTGGGATAAGCCGCGGCTCTCCTGAGCAGGTGATCGACGGCTGGCGCTACTTTGGCTATGTGCCTGGAGAAGGGGAAACCGAGGCCGATATGGCTCGCCGCCATACCGAGGTGTTCCTCGAAGCGCTGAAAGGCGAAGGCTTTGCCGAGCCGAACCCGCAGCCGATGTTCCCCAATCCTCCGGGGCTGTTGCGCCTTGAGCCGTTTTCTGCCGGACTGCGCGAGCGAATCTGGTGGGGAGCAAGCTCCAACGCGACCGCTGTGTGGGCCGCGCAGTCAGGGATGAACCTGCAAAGCTCGACGCTGAAAACTGATGAAACCGGCGAGCCGTTCCATATCCAGCAGGCGAAGCAAATCCGCGCCTATCGTGCCGCCTGGAAAGAGGCTGGCCATGCGCGTGAGCCGCGCGTCTCCGTCAGCCGCAGCATTTTCGCGTTAATGGATCAGCGCGACCGCAACTACTTTGGCGGCAGCGGCAAAGAAGGCGACCAGGTGGGCTACATCGACCCACAAACCCGGGCTATTTTTGGCCGCAGCTACGCCGCCGAACCGGAACTGCTCATTAAGCAACTGGCGCAGGATGAAGCGATTGCCGAAGCCGATACGCTGCTGTTAACCGTGCCAAACCAGCTGGGCGTGGACTATAACGTGCACGTAATCGAATCTATTCTGAAGCACATCGCGCCGGAACTGGGCTGGCGGTGAACCCAACAGGGAAAAGGTGATGCCATGAACACGGAGTTTTACTGGATTAATGCGCCGGAAGTCTGGCGTGAAAATGACGGCACGCTGTCGGTCGTCACCGACGAACAAACCGACTTCTGGCGCAAAACATGGTACGGCTTTGAGCGCTTCTCCGGCCATTTTTATGGCTGCGACGTAAGCGGGGACTTTACCTTCCAGGTGAAGGTTATCGCTGATTTCAGTGCGCTCTACGACCAGGCCGGGATCATGCTAATGGTGGACGAATACCACTGGTTAAAAGCAGGCATTGAGTTCAACGACGGCGCCCCGGCCATCGGCAGCGTGCTGACGCTCGGGCATTCCGACTGGGCCACCGGCGTGTTCCCCGGTAACGCGAATCTGTTCTGGATGCGCCTGACCAGAAAGGGCGACAGCCTGCGGCTGCAATATTCCGCCGACGGCAAAACCTGGCCGCTGCTGAGGCTGGCGCATTTCCCTGTCGCCAATAAGTGCCGGGTAGGCGTGATGTGCTGCACGCCACAGCGCGGCGGCCTGGCGGTGAACTTCGAAGATATTGTGCTGAGCGACGCGCTGAATAAAGACCTGCATGATTTAAGCTGACGCCTGTATGTTTCCAGGCCTGCCGTGGGAGACCCAGCAGGCTTTTCTATTTTGGAAAAACAAAAGGCAGGCCTACTATTTTTGGTAGGTTATGATTTTTATTTAGCGGCATTGAATCGTATTAGAAGAGGTTATTATATACGGCGCATTACCGTACTGAATAAGCCAGATAACTGGCGTTTACATATAAACATTATAAAGGGATAGCGTTGTGTTGAAGAGACTGGTCACGGGGCAACTCAGTTTGCCGATGACGTTTTGGGGATGGGGTTTTTGCGGGGGATTTCTTCTTGGGCTCGTAGGTATCGTCGGGATACATGCCAACCTCCCTGCTCTGGTGCCGCTGAGCTATCTGCTTAAAATAGTGCTGTTTAGCGCGGTATTATCCGGTGTGACATGCATTCTTCGCAGAAAAATCACCGTATTTGGCGTGCTCGCATTTCTGGTTGTCCTCGTGCAGGTCGTCATGGGCGTCGTGATGGCCGTTGGGCTTTCTTCTTTGTTGTTTAACTAATCAGCACGGGCGATGAGTTTAACTTGGTGTCCTATAAATAGGTTTGATAACAAAAATAGGTGTTTTTTAATTAAAAGATAATAAATCGGTGAGTCTCAGTATGAATATGTGCAAGCATTCTGAAGTCCTTGAGTGCCTACATAGTAAATTGATATAAGTTAAAAATTCATGGTTATTTATCGATTCTTGCTAAGGTCATGGGTTAATTGACTACGGAAGATACTTGGGGATGAATATGGGACGTAGATCGGGATTTGAAGGCTTAATTCGAGCAACGGCTAGAGCAGCAGCGGCGGCGGAACGTGAACGGAAAAGATCAGAAAGGCATTATGTTGCAGAAATTCGGCGTTTAGATCGCGAAACCAAAAGAGCTAACACTCTAAGGATGCGTGATCAAAAAGAGGCTGAAAAAGCCGCTAAAGCAATGTACTTAGAAGCAAGACAGGATGAGGTTTTGGATCTCAATTCTGAGCTTAAAGAAGCTATTACCTCACTTTCAAACATACTCGAACACACTCTTGAATTTGATGATTCGATAGATTTCAAAACATTGAAGAAAATACCGAAGTTTGAAGATTTTAGAACACCTGAGCATTTGTTACCTGAAGCTGAACCCGAACTGATAGTTGTAAAGACCCCTGCCGCCTGGAAAATGATCTTTCCTTGGGTAAAGAATAAATATCTACGCGGAATACAGGATGCTGAAGTTTGTTATACAAGAAGAAAAGAAGAATATTCACAGAGGGCTGCAGAAAAACATCTTGAATTAGATTCGTTACTTTCAGACTATGAGCAGTGTAAGGCAGCCTATCTTGAAGAAATAAATACACAGCATGAAGAAGTGGATCAATTTGAGCAAGATTATTTAAGCTGTGTCCCTGATAGCGTGCTGACCTATTGTGAAATGGTTTTGACTCGTTCTGAATACCCTGAAACGGGCTTTCCTCAGTCCTTTAGATTGGCGTATTTGTCTGAAAGTAAAGAGTTGGTGGTTGAATATGTTTTGCCAGAAATATCCATTGTACCTCAGCAACTTGAGTATAAATATGTAAAAACAAGAGATGCTATTGATTCAAAAGCACGGAAAATTGGTGAGATAAAGTCACTCTATCAAAATATAATTGCGGCGGTCACACTTCGGACATTGCACGAATTATTTGAGGCAGACAAGGCCTCAGCTTTGAATTCCATTCTTTTTAATGGGGTCATCGATACCATAGATCCTAGTAGTGGACATGATATTAACGTTACTTTAGTTTCAACACGAGCTCACAAAGACGATTTTATGCAAATCAAACTTGACCGGGTTGAAAAAAGTGCATGCCTCAAAAGTCTGGGTGCTCATGTTTCTGTACGGCCTGATGAGCTTCAGGCAGTTAAGCCGATTCTTGAATTTGACATGGTCGATAAACGTTTCATTGATCAAGGGGATGCTTTATCAGGGCTTGAGGCACGCCCAAATTTAATGGAACTTTCTCCATCCGAATTCGAAGTTTTGGTATCAAATCTGTTCACGCAAATGGGGTTAGATACGAAACTTACTCGAGGTACTAAAGACGGCGGTGTTGACGCAGTTGCATTTGATACGCGTCCAATCTTGGGGGGGAAGGTAGTTATTCAGGCAAAAAGATATAAAGATACTGTTGGTGTCAGTGCGGTCAGAGATTTGTACGGCACAATGATGAACGAGGGAGCGAATAAAGGGATACTGGTCTGTACCAGCCAATACGGTAAAGATGCTTATCGATTTTGTGAAGATAAACCAATAGAGCTCATCGATGGTGGTGGGCTTCTTTATCTATTAAAAGAGCATGCGGGCGTTTTTGCTCGCATTAATCGCAATTATTAATCTCAATCAGTACGCCTCAGTTGTTAGCTGATGGTGCTAAACAGTCGCGGGCTAGAAAGTCCGCTTCTTCTGCTGTTTATTCTTAAAGCATTTAGCTTGATCAATGGTTTTAATTTGAACTGAGGTAGATGCCGTCAGATCTTACAATCATTAAACACATCGCCCAGGTACAGCGAGTATTGCGAAAAAAAGTTGAAGCTGCCTAAGCCATAACCCGTGGCTGTAGCTGATAAATCCAGGCGGTCACCGTCCTGCCATCAAGCGTGGTGACATCAATCTCTACACGATCGTAACCGGCCTCGAACTCATCCAGCATCGGCCAGTGTTCGTGCAGGTTGGGAGATATAAACAGATAGCCGTGCACCTCCGGGCCGTTCTTGTCCAGCAAGATGCCGGGAAAATCGGCGGCGGCTCCCCAACCTTTTTCATAAAAAGTCCCGTTCACGTAGCCAGGCCGCCACTCTCCGCCGATGTTCTCCATGATATGTGCATTAACATGGCCGGGCCGAAGCGTGCCGTAGACAAACAATGATTCCATTTTTCCTCCTCGTGCAGAGCAGCTAAATCAGGGGTGGGGAAGGGGATTTAACATACGGCGTAATTGGGCGGCTGGCAACGGGAAAGCGGGGTATTTAGAAAAGCAAAAAGCCCGCTTAGTTTCCTAAGCAGGCTTCTCAAATATGGCTCCTCTGACTGGACTCGAACCAGTGACATACGGATTAACAGTCCGCCGTTCTACCGACTGAACTACAGAGGAATCGTTTGAACGGGGCGAATATTAGCTTTAGCCATAAAAACTGTCAACAGTAAAAGTAACGCATTAATTCATATGATTAAATTTAAGCCGCGTTGCTGATTTAATGCACCGTATTTCCGGCAATGCCGGGTGAGTTTTCGCGCTCAACCAGACGTTGTATTGGATCTTGCCCGTAGAACTGGCAAAAACGTTGGTAAAGTGAAGCGAAACGCGGCGTGAAAAGCTGCGGGGCGCTGAAAAAATATTCTGAAAGCACGGCAAAACATTCTGCCGGGTCGGTGGCGGCATAGGCGTCGATGCTGGCGGCATTTTCGCCAACCATGTCGATTTCATCCTGAATGCTGTCCATCGCGGCGTGGAGGTCATGTTCCCAGCCCGCAACGTCGCGCAAAGCAATCAGGGGAACGCCGCTGGCGCGGTCGCCGTTACGGCTGTCCAGTTTATGGGCAACTTCGTGAACAATCAGGTTAAACCCGGACGCGTCGAAGGAGTCCTGCACGTCGAGCCAGTTCAGGACGATGGGGCCCTGCTGCCAGCTTTGCCCGGACTGCACCACGCGCTGGCTGTGCACCAGGCCGAAGTCGTCCTGCCATTCGTCATCAACGATAAACGGCGCGGGGTAGAGCAGAACTTCGTGGAAACCGTCCAGCCACTCGATGCCCAGCTCAAGCACGGGCAGGCAAAACAGCAGCGCAATACGAGTGGACTTCAACTCATCCAGTTCAAAACCCTGCAGCGGCACCAGCCGTTTTTGCTGTAAAAACCTTTCCGCAAGGCTAACTAATTTCTGCTGCTCGGTTTCACTGAGGGATGCCAGAACGGGAATAGCTAACGCCTGTTCCCACGGCAAAGCGGGGTCAGGGCTTGAATCACTTGCTTTCCAGGGCCACTTAATCATGTTACTTGCTCGCAAAGTCATCGTTTGAACTGAAACGAAAGAACCCAGACTGTTAAAATGCCGCATAACCTGGCATGATGGCAACCATCAGAACGGAGAGATGCCGGAGCGGCTGAACGGACTAGTCTCGAAAACTAGAGTAGGGGCAACTCTACCGGGGGTTCAAATCCCCCTCTCTCCGCCAATTATTCAAGCACTAATCGCATTAAATTTCAGTGACCTATCTCTCGCTCCCGGAAGTCGGGTGCAACCATTCTGCATGACACAAAGCTTAACGAGCCCGTGATTTCCCCGTTGTTGAAATTCCGCGCCTCATTAAGTTCTATACTCTCCCGAGGATTTTATACAACGGGAAAAAAAGATGCTTAATACTTACGTTATCCTCGCCATCTCTATCTGCGCTGAAACGCTGGCCACAACCATGATGAAAGCCTCCGACGGGTTTAGCCGGCTGGTTCCCAGCGTGGTTGTCGTCGTGGGCTATGCGATTTCATTCTACGGTCTTTCCCAGGTGGTAAAGACCATGAATATTGGTATTGCCTATGCAATTTGGGCCGGAATGGGGATCTTCCTGGTTTCGGTGATGTCATTCCTGTTTTATAAGCAGAAACTCGATCTGCCGGCTATCGCAGGCATGCTGTTTATTGCCGTGGGCATCATCATTATTCAGCTTTTCTCAAAGTCTGTTACCCACTAACTGACGCGTTATTCCCCGGCCTTTCTGTCGTCACGCCATTTGAAGGAGAAGCGTTGATACCAGGGCTCGGGGACAGGGTGAACGATGCTGCGCAGCGCTCTGGCGTAATCCATCACCAGTCCCGGTGTCCAGGCCATGGAAATGGCTCGTTTGCGTACCTGAGCGGCTATCCAGAGTTCAGGCATGGCGAGCGTCCTGAGTATCGATAGCCCGCTTTTTGTGCGTTTTGAGAGCACGCCATCCAGCGACGCTTCCAGGGCGTAGGCAACGCTGCTGGAGCAATTGCGATAGGTCAGGTTATAGGTTTTCGTCAGCTTGTAGGCGCTCCAGAAACGCTGCAACGCTTTGCCGTTGTACTGGTGGAAGTAGATTTTGCGATCTGACTGGCACCACTCTGCCGCCTCGGTGGCATAGTCAGGCTGGAACGTCCCCGGCACGTCGTTATCGCGCGTGGCCTTCAGCGTGTTCAAAAACTCGGCCGGCGAGCGGTCGATGTCTTCTGCAGGATAAAGGCTGATGTAGAGGCCGGGCGGGACTTCAAGCGCGGCGTGGCCCGTCGATATAACCCCTTCTGAGTCCACTGCGGCGATATAGCGATTGATCACCGGGCGCGGAATGGTCGACGCGCTGGCGGTGCCTTCCGGGGTCCAGATGTGTACGGTTAGCGGCTCACGAAAATCAGCGTGCTCCGGCTCTGCGACCTTCGGCTTTGCGTCAGCCCCTTTTTTCACTTCAAAACCGATTCCAGCAGGCACCAGGAGATCGAAGACCGAGGTGCCTTCCCGCAGCCTCGCCACGCGAAGCGCAAGCCGGACGGTATGAATACCGCTGAAAATCATCAGCGTGCCCAGGAAGAACGAAACCGTGGCTTTATAATGGGTTGGCCACGGGCTGAACATAAAAAAGGCGAATATAATTTGCGCTAAACCGGTCGCCAGGGTGCTCTTCCAGTGAGGGAAACGCACAATCCACGCCGAGAAAATAACGAACAGGCCAATGACGAAATAGGCAAAACCAAAGACGATGGCCAGCAGTAAATTACTGTAGGACTGGTTGGATAATATAAGCAGCGAGACGAAACAAAAAATGCCGCCCTTAAAGTAGAGCACAGCTTTTTGCGCCCCGACGCCGCCGGAAGCAATACTGAGCGTCACCAGGCTTTCCAGCAGCAAAAGCAGGCCAAAAAAGCGCAGGGGGAAGTAGGTCACGCCGTCCAGACCATCGAGGAAAATAGCCAGCCCGAGCAGGCTCCACAGGCTGCCAAGCAGGATCAGGTATTTGACCCTGGAGCGCATAAAGTCGACGCCGAACAGTAACAACGCAATCTGAATCACAAGCCTGTCTCTCCTTAAAAAGTCATCACGTCCGTGTTTAGATTTAGATAGCCAGATCGTAATGGCTGGCCTGCCAGTTTCCGACAATAATGCGCTTGCCGCCGTTTGACATGGCAACGCCGCCGCTGTCAACCAGCGTTAGCCACTCATCGTCATTCGTCTTGATACGAAATATCAGGGGCTTGTGTTTGTTCTGAACGGGGGCGAGCCAGTGCTGCCTGAGTTTTTCCCGATCTGAAGGATGTACATAGCCCAGCACTCGCTCGACGGTGTCAAACACTGCCGGGTAACCCGCGCCCAGCAGTGACGAGAGATCGTTTTCCCAGCTGAATACGCCGGTTTCAGGCTCCAGTCGATAAAGTATGCCGTTACCCGCAAGCCTGCCGGTATCCGGGTTAAAACGGGTCGTCGAGCGCCTTAACACACGGACAAATACGATAAGCAAGGCGGTCGCCGAGAGGTAACTCAGTGCCAGCAGTAGCGATTCGGTAAAGCTAAGGCCGTGAAGAAAGAAAGGCCCTTGATGCTGGTCGGTAAAGTGGATGACGATGGCGCCCAACGCCAGCAGGCCGATGGAACCTCCACGATTGCCCCAGACCAGGGAAAGCATCATCGTCAGCACAATCGGCAGGCAAGAAAGGGCAAAATAGAGCGCGGCGGCCTCGGTTCTGAGCCAGGTTCCGCTGTAGTCGAAGATAAATACCGTTGCTGCACAAATCAGCAGCAACAGCGCCAGACCTGCCAGGCGGGTCGACCAGGCGAGAGCGGCCCGGGGACCTCGTTTATTCACGAAGCCCATGACGACGGTCGTCGCGAAGAAGATCCCGGTCACATCGGCAACGAACCCGTTCGAGATAGTCTTCGCCACTGGCTGGTCGGTGAAAAATGCATAACCCCCTCCGACGATAAGCGCATCGAACACGCTGACGACAAAGGTGGCGCAAATCCACAGCAGGATGACGTGCAGGTCGTCATTTGGCCGCGAGAAACGGCGCACCAGCCAGGCAATGAGAACGTTGGCGGGCATCGCCAGCAGCGAATAACCCAGCGTGGTTAAAAAAAGTGGAATACTCTGCCAGGCTTCGTCCAGCAGTACGCTTGCCAGCGCGAAGATAAGGATAAGCGCAGGATAGTCGCGCCAGCGGGCGGACAAAAAAGCCGCTACGGCGACGCCCGATGGGAACCAGACAATCGCTATGGCAGAGTTTGGGTCGTCAAATTTTAATGAGATAAGCCCGGACAGATAATAGACCAGCCCCCACAAAAGCAGGATAGCGGTTTGCTGCAGCCAGGAAGGGAAATACGTTTTCATTTCTCGTCCATTTTTGATTCAGGAAAGCGCGCAGCATTCTGCTGTCGGGCGTTATTTTACTTAAAGGCTAACAACCCTTTGCTGAAAAGACAAAGCAGGACCGTTTATGCCCCGTCAGACGGCATGGCGTGCATCGATTTTCTCTGGTGAGAAAATGCCCCTAAGGCTTGCCCCTGACGGTTGAATTTGCCCTTCATACTGATGATTCTCTTCAATAGCTTGTTCCGGGGGTTGTCCATGCGATCCGGCTTCTGCCACGATGCTTTGCTTATAAATATTGGGTTGTTCTTCCGTCCCGGGGCGTAAGCAGCGTGAAGCGGGAGAGGGAAGCAAAGCGATGCGCAGAGACTCCCTAAGTTCTCTTTGCACCCATTTCATGGCCTTATTTGGCATGGCTGAGACGGACATTTTACCCGCCAGAAGGTCGGGTTTCACGTTCCAGACCATCAATAAAATGTCCTTGCGGGTCCCCGCATCCGCCGAATGGAAGATTTTCGCGGACGTCAGGTGCGAGCTGGCCTCCGCCTCCCAGCTATAAACCAGTAAAGCAACAGGATCTCTTCTGTCATCCAGCGGCTTTCCAGCGGGTTTGAAAATGGCGATGACAATCAGTGCGGCCAGCATGCTAAGCAGTAAGCCACTGCACAACAATAGCAGGCGTTGGCTGTTTTTATTAAGCAAAAATAAGCGTGTTTTGAACCCGGACATCCCTACCAACCCCAGGGCTAAATCGGTCGTTTTCAATAAGAAAATGACCCTCATCTAACCCGTATTTAATAAGCTAAACAGCAAAAACCTTATGTAATAACTAGATTAATTTATTGTGAATAAAATGTTTTGAAAGCAGGGCGTTATTACTATTAATCCTCCACGATCATCCTCCTTAAGAGTAAATAATGGCTCAACGATAAGGAATAAACCCATATTTACACTGGTTATTTGCCGCTGCCCTTTCCGTTTTTGGGGTTAATGATTTAAATAATGATATTTTTAAGGATTAAATTCTGTTGGTTTGCTGTTGCGTCACATATGTTCGCTGGTTTTTTCCTGCAGACGCTACGCAGCGTTCAGGCATTCATCCACTGGCGCAGGTTGTCCAGCATCGCCATGCATTTGTGCAGCTGTTCTTCGGCCACAAACTCATCGGGTTTGTGCCCTTGATCCATGCTGCCGGGGCCACAAATCAGCGTGGCTATCCCGGCTTCATCAAAAAGCCCGCCCTCGGTGCCAAATGCCACCGTGCTGTACTCATCGCTGCCGCACCACTGCGCCAGCCAGCCGGCAAATTCGGACTGAGCGTCCGTCAGCAGGCCGGGATAGTGGCTCAGGGGAACAAACCGAATCGCGCCTGTCGGGGAAACGCGCTGCATGGCGGGTTCCAGCGTTTGCCGCGCATAGCGTTGAACGTCATCCACCACCGCGGCGGCATCAACCTCCGGCAGGTAGCGGATTTCAAAATCAAACTGGCACTCCTGGGGGACAATATTTAATGCGCTGCCGCCACGGATCGTTCCCACCTGCAGGGTGCTGAACGGAGGATCAAAGCGGACATCCGTCGTTTGCGTTAACGCCTCGCGAGCCTCGCCCAGCTTGCCGATGAGCCGGGCAGCATATTCAATGGCGTTCACGCCCTGCGGCGCATAGGCGGAATGACAGGCGTGGCCGTGCACTTCGCAGCGCAGGGCTATTTTGCCTTTATGCCCGTAAACCGGGCGCATTTCGGTCGGCTCGCCCACGATGCAAAGCGCGGGTTTTTCTTTTGAGGCGCGCAGATGCTCCACCAGGCTGCGCACGCCGAGGCAACCAACTTCTTCGTCATAGGAGAAGGCCAGGTGCAGCGGCATTCTCAGCGGTTGTGCGAGAAACGCCGGCACGGAGGCCAGCACGCAGGCGATAAAGCTCTTCATGTCCGCCGCGCCGCGCCCGTAGTAGCGGCCATCCCGGTAGGTCATGTCGAAAGGGGGAACGCTCCACGGCTGCCCGTCTACCGGCACCACGTCCGTATGCCCGGACAGCATTACGCCGCCGCCACCTGAGGGGCCAAGTACCGCATAAAGATTGGCCTTGCGTCCGTCCTCGCTGTGAAACAGCTCTGCGTCGATGCCCCACCCGGCAAGGTAATCGCGAATATCCTTGATCAACGCCAGGTTCGACTCGCGGCTGGTGGTGTCCCGCGACAGCAGCTTTTGCAATAAGGGAAGCAGCCGTTTATTCATCGCCGGGTACGCCATAGCTGGGGGCTTCTCGCGGGTCGAGTGCGCGGATCAGGTAATCCTGCATTTGTGGTTTATAGGCCAGCCAGAGCGAATGCAGTTCGGCTATCGGGCTCTTGTCCGCCCAGTCCACGCGCAGGTCGATAACCGGCCAGGCGACGGTATCCACGACTTTTAACGCCGCAGAATGCACCGGCCCGGCTTCGCCGCCTTTTTCCAGCGCCGCCTCAAGCGCGGCAATCAGCCGGTCTGCCAGCGTGCCGCTGCTTTTTTCGAAGCGCTCGATCATGGCGTTAATCACCGTTTTATCGGCCAGCATATTGCCTGCCGCCACGCAGTTATCCCCCTCCACGGCGTGATAAATACCCAATGATTTCTCGCCGCTGTGACAGGCGGTTTTGCCGTTGCTGTCGATGACTGTCACCTGCCGGTAGTCGCCGTGCAGATGCTCGCTGACGACCCGCTTTATAGCCTCCTGCGGCGCAACACCTTCGCCCAGCTTCGACAGCACCATCGGCCCCAGCGCGGGCAGCGTTATATTCTGGCTCGACACCGCCCCGACGCCCGGTACCAGCCACGGGCAGCGTGCGCCAACCGCGATGCTGGATGAGCTAATGGCGATGCCAAGCTGGCCGGTTTCCTGGCAGCGTGCGGCGATAGAAAATGTCATTTTTTCCCCTCGGCATCGTCAGGGATCACCGCAATGACATCGATTTCCATCAGCCACTGCGGCTGGCCGAGGGCAGAAACCACGAGGCCGGTGGAGATTGGAAATACGCCTTTCAGCCATTTGCCCACTTCCTGATACACCGGCTCACGGTAGCGCGGGTCGATAATATAGGTGGTGGTTTTGACGATGTGGGAGAGGTCGCTCCCGGCTTCCTCCAGCAGTTGCTTAACGTTCTTCATCGCCTGTTCGGCCTGCGCCTGCGGGTCGCCCAGCCCAATCAGCTTCCCTTCAAAATCCGTTCCGACCTGGCCGCGAACATAGACGGTGTTACCGGCGCGCACCGCCTGGCAGAGGTCGTTGTTCAGCGACTGGTTAGGGTAGGTTTCTTTGGTGTTAAACATGCGAATACGAGTATGTGTCGGCATCGGTCAATTCCTTGTTGGCAAGAGGTTAGCGCTGGGAAGCGTCGGAATAGCGGCTGTAATTGCGCTGGGTTTCAATGTGGTCGGCAATGTATTTCGCGTCATGCCACACGCCCCAGATAAACGTTGATCCCCGGCGGGACAGCCACGGCAGCCCCAGGAAATAGACGCCAGCCTCGCTGGAAACGCCGCGCTGGTGACGGGGTTTGCCCTGGGCATCAAAAGCGTCCACCTGCAGCCAGCCGTAATCCGGCGCATAGCCGGTCGCCCAGATAATCGAGGTGATCCCCGTCTCGGCAAGGTTCAGCTCAAGCGTGGGCTGGGTGACGCAAAGCGGATCGGCCGGGAAGATGCGGGCCTGCGGCTCCTCGGGCAGATCAAGGCCGTTGCGGGCAATCCAGGCATCGGCGGCGTCCAGCAGGGCAAGGTAGCTTTCATCGCCCTGGCGGATATTGTGCGCGAGGTTGTCTTCAAAAAAGACCTTCCCATCTGCAAAGCGTTGAGTCAGGCCGACGAGGTGAATGCCCTGATGCGCCAGGGCGCGAAAATCAACAGTGTGGCCGCCGCGAGCGCCGCTCACCGCAATGGTGACGTGCTCTTTGCCGGGCTGATTGGCCGCCGCATCCCACAGCCCCAGCACGCCCAGCCACCAGCAAAAATCACGATTGCGGTAAGCGCGAGGCGGGCGGTCGTGCGCGCCGACGGAGAGATAAACCTGCTTGCCCGAACGCTGGATCTCGTCGGCAATTTGTACCCCTGATGAGCCCGCGCCCACCACCAATACGGCTCCGGCAGGCAGCTGCGCCGGTTTTTTGTAGGCAGCGGAATGTATCTGGTAGAGCCTGCCATCTTCCGGAGCAATGGCCGGTACGACCGGGCGCTGGAAAGGCCCCGTTGCGGCGACGATATGCTTCGCTTCTACAATGCCGTCGCTGGTTTCCACGGTGAAACCCGGCCTGCCGTGATTGCGCGTCACGCTTTTTACCTCTACGCCCGTTTTTACCGGAGCCTCAAACTTGCGGGCGTAATCTTCAAAGTAGTTAGCTACCTCGTCTTTAGGGATAAAGCTGTCCCGATCGGCCTGGCTGAATTCCAGCCCAGGGAAACGGTCATGCCAGGCCGGGCCGTTCGCCACCAGCGAATCCCAGCGCCCGCTGCGCCAGGCTTCGGCAATGCGGTTTTTCTCCAGCACCAGATGCGGAATACCGAGGCGTGTCAGGTGCTCGCTCATGGCGATCCCGGCCTGGCCGGCGCCAATCACTAGAGTGTCTGTTTGTGTTTTTATTACGGTCATGTCTGTTTCCTTGGGGCCGGGAAATAAGATTCAGCGCAGCTTCGCTATGGCACAAGGTTATTGAGCGGCAGACATTCCGTAAAATATTATAAATCTAGGGATAAGGCATAAATAAATTAGCCTCAATCTACAGGCTATGAATTTCCTGTATTTTAAGGCTACGCTTCACGCCTTTTTTACTCTTCAATCACGCCCTCCGGCATCAGTTCAAAAGTACGGCAATAATCCATAAATAAACGCGTCGGGCGCGTCGGTTCGTTATGGCGTAAATAAGCCATCACCAGCGTTGAGGCGGCCATATCATCGACTATTTCCACCTGCGTAACGCGCTGGCCGTCATAGGTCACGTCGGTGCAGGGGCGGGTGACCAGCACCGAGAACCCCATTCCCTGGCCGACCATGCAGCGCACCATTTCTATCGACGGCGAACTGTAGGCCACCTCAGGGTGCAGGCCTTTGTCGGTGAAAATATTCATGAAGTAGCTTTTGCTGGGGATGACGTCCAGCAGGATCATCGGTTCACGGCTGAGTTCTTTCAGCGTCACGGACGTTTTCTTCGCCAGTGGATGAGCCGCAGGCAGCAGGGCATAAGGCTTCTGCGGGGCGTTCAACTTTTCGGTATGCAGCGTGCTTTCCAGCTCGAGGTTGTACATAAACGCCAGGTCAAAGCGCCCGCGATGCAGCCCGTGGGTCAGCTCATTCTGTTCGCCGTCGTACAGCCGGATGGTTATTTCAGGGTAAATCTTGCGAAACCCGGCGATAAGCCTCGGCAGATAAAGCGGGGCTGCGGATTCGAAGCAGCCGATGGCGATGGTGCCGGACACAAGGTCGTTATCCGCCTTGGCATTTTGCTCAAACTGGTATGAAAGCCGCAGCAGCTCGCGGGCTTTTTCATAAAACCGCAGCCCGCCGGGCGTCAGCGAAACGCCCTGCGCGTGGTGACGAATAAAAAACTGCTGCTCAAAGGTGTCCTCGAGGTTTTTGATGGCAATGGAAACCGATGGCTGGGCGATATGCAGCTGCCTTGAGGCTTCGGCGATGCTCTGCGCTTCAACGACGGTGACAAAGTACTTGAGCTGCTTGAGCGTGAAATGTGTCATGGTGCTAACCCCGGTTTTTTATTGGCAGTGGACCTTGCAAGATAGTTTCAGGCTATCCAGTTATTTCTGTTAGTAGCAAAGCCTGTGCCAGATGCCGCCGTGGTAGGCGTTAACGGTAAAAATGATGCTCAGAAAAAATATTTTCATTTTTATTGGTCACGAATAATCCCCAAAAAGTGGCAATAAAAAAATAAGCTGCACTTTTTTGGTGCGGATAAATATTTTATATCGCTATTATCTGTCTGAAATATGTCTCTATTCGCTTTCCTGTTGGGAATTAAAGTATTGCGCTGCGCTGGTGCAAAAAAATAGCCATTGCCTTAAAACAATTTTTTATAGAGGTAAGGCATATTTTTCGTCCTTTATCCCCGTGCCTTTCTCCTGCAGCATGGCTCAATCGCAAACGCTCACCGAATGATTATCGTCCTGGCGAATATATTGCAAGGCAGTAGCCAGGGCGAAACCATAAGCTGTGAAAAGCGCCTCCGTTACGGAGCCAATAAAAAATGTTTTATCACCTGCACTGGAGTCATCGCATGTTTACATCTTCACATAGCAAGGCGTTATTCACCTGCATGGCGGCGGCGCTGCCTTTACTGCTCAGCGGCGGGGCTCAGGCCGCCGTGATGACCCCCGGCCAGCTTACGGTGGGGAGCGACATCACCTTCCCGCCTTACGAATATCTCGACGGCAAAACGCCCGCAGGTTTTGATATTGAATTTATCAACGGCGTTGCCGGGGCGATGAAGCTCAAACCTGATTATGTGGATACCCGCTTTACCAGCCTGATCCCCGGCCTGCAGGCGAAGCGCTTCGAGCTGATTGCCTCCGCGCTGTTTATCACCCCCGAGCGCCAGAAGGTTATCGACATGGTGCCGTACCTGAAAACCGGCGAGTCGCTGCTGACCCTCAGCAACGCCAGCTTTAAGCCAACCAAACCGGAAGAGCTTTGCGGGCATAAAGTCGGGTCGATGCAGGGGACTTACTGGCTGGAAAAACTGCACACGCTGTCGGCCGACTACTGCGTCAAGCAGGGGCTGAAGCCGATTGCGGTGAGCGAGTTTTCAACCGACCCGCAAACCACCCAGGCATTGCTTTCCCACGCGGTAGAAGTACAGATGACCGATGCCGCCGTGGCAAGTCAGGTGGTGGATAAAATGAAAGGGCGGCTGGCGGTGACCTCGACGGAACTGCTGTACCCGGTGCTGGTGGGCCTGGGGGTGAGCAAAACCAACCCTGAGCTGAAAAAAGAGCTGAACGACGGGATTGCGGCCTTTAAGGCCAGCGGCAAGTACTCGGCCTTAGTGAAAAAGTATCACCTGGCGGAGCCGTCCGAAGCCGAAATTCAGGCCAGCAGTTTGTAATCACCATCGCCGGGGAGTGCGGATATGTCTTTTGACTGGAACTATTTATTCAGCCTGTTCAGCAACGCTGATTTTTGGCAGGCGACCTGGACCGTGATTAAGCTGAGCCTGCTGAGCTGGATAATCAGTATTGGGTTTGGCTTTCTTCTGGCTCTGGGCAAACAGGCCGCCTCTCCCTGGCTCTCTTTACCGGCGCGGGCCTATATCTGGCTGTTCCGCAGCCTGCCGCTGCTGGTGCTGCTTATCTTTGTTTATAACCTGCCCCAGGCGCTGCCGGGCAGCTCGGCCCTGCTGAGCGACCCTTTCTGGGCGGGGCTCATAGCGCTGGTTTTGAGCGAAACGGCCTATATTGCGGAGATCCACCGCGGCGGCCTGTTGGCCATTCCTCGTGGTCAGCGTGAGGCCGCCCGCGCCCTGGGGCTGCGCTACGCAGGCATTCAGTGGCTGGTTATCGTGCCGCAGGCGCTGCGGGTGGCGCTGCCGTCGCTGGCCAACGAATACATCTCCATCGTGAAATTAAGCTCGCTGGTTTCGGTGATTTCGCTGACCGAGATCCTGATGGTCGGGCAGCGGCTTTATTCGCAAAACTTCCTGGTGATGGAAACCATGGCGGCGGTGGCTTTCTATTATGTGTTTATCGTGACGGTCTTTGACTTCTTGCTGAAGCTGCTGGAAAAACGGCTGGATGTCACCCAGCGCAAAACCGCCCGCCTGCCGGAAGCCGAACTGGAAGCGATGGCCGCGCAGGAAAGCGGGCTGGTATCACGCGCGCCGCTGGCGTCAGACGTTCCCGCGCTGCAGGCTCGTAAGTTACATAAAGCTTATAACAACGTGGAGGTGCTTGGCGCGGTTAACCTGGATATTAAGCCTGGGGAAGTGGTGTCGGTGATTGGCCCGTCCGGCTCCGGGAAAACGACGCTTATCCGCCTGCTGAATGGCCTGGAACAGCTGGATAACGGGGAGATCCTGATTAACGGGCAGCCGTTTATTCGCCTGGAAAAACAGGGGGCTCAGAAGCCTCAGTACGTGGAAAACGCCGCACACCGGCTGAACATCGGCATGGTGTTCCAGGGGTTTAACCTGTTCCCGCACTTAACGGTAATGAAAAACCTGATGCTGGCGCCGCACTACCATCGCCTGGCGACGGATGCAGAGCTAAAGCGTGAGGCCTGCGTATTGTTGCGCAAGGTCGGCATGCTGGAGCACGCTCACAAATACCCGCATCAGCTTTCCGGCGGGCAGCAGCAAAGGGTGGCTATCGCCCGGGCCCTGATGATGCGCCCGCAAATTATGCTGTTCGATGAGCCTACCTCAGCGCTCGACCCTGAAAAAGTGAATGAGGTGCTGCAGGTGATCGAGAACCTGGCGGGCGAGGGGATAACGATGGTGATCGTCACCCACGAAATGAACTTCGCGTTCAGCGTGTCGGACAGAATTGTGTTTATGGAAAAAGGACGAGTGGTTTGCGATGACTCCCCGCAGGCGCTGCGCAGCGGAGAGAATCCGCGTATTACCGAGTTCCTCAAAGACGTTAACCTGGCGCCAGCGGCGGCCTGAAAAATCGGGCTGCGGTAACATAAATCTGTCGCAGCCCGTCTGCATTAAATCTCGATAACCTTCACGCCGGAATTGCGCGCCATTCTTATGCACTCCGCCGTGTCTTCTCCCCCAGGAAAAGCCAGCAGCACGTCAGGGCGGCTGTCTTCCAGCATAAACAGGTTGCGCCTGGTTTCCGCATATTTGCCGTGCAGCGCCCAGTTGGCCGGGTAGCGAATGACGTGCACGTCGATACCGCGCGCCCAGTTTTCTATCGCGCCGCCCAGCGTCTGGTGCCCCCCGTGAATCAGCACGTTGATAGTCTGCGTGCGGGCATATAAATCCAGCACGTGGGTAATGGTATGGGTGTCGGCATAAAACCGACCTGAGCAGATTAAAACTCTCACTTTTCTGTACCTTAAAGTTGCTTTCCTTGAAAAAACTCTCGCCCGCGCGACGGCGGTTATTGTTTTTTTAAACGTCCGGCGGCGTGTCGATAAACAGCAGGGATTTATCGCCCAGTCGGTCAATGACCGGGTAGGCCACGGCGGCGATGTGGTGATGCACGCGACGGTAGTCCCGCAGTACCCGCTGGAAGATGTCGCCGGATTCCGCCCAGGCATTTTTGTCCTCACGCAGCTTTTTGAAATGCTCGCGGCTGGCGGAGGCCTCGAGCTGGCGAATGGTTTCTTTGCGCTGCACCAGCTGGTGGGCAGCAGACAGGTCTTCACGCATGAACGCGGCAATCGCCAGGCGCAGGCTGGTGAGGATTTCCGCGTGCAGCAGGTGAATATTGTGTAACTCAAAGTCGTTAAACAGCTCGCCCCGGCGTGCGCGACGCGTTGCCAGCTGGGTCAGGTTGCTGGAGAGAATGTCGCCCGCGTGCTCAAAATTGATGATGAACATCAGAATTTCCTGCGCGCGATCGGCATCCGCGTCATTCAACCCGTCCTGACCGATGTCGGCGAGATAGGCGCGAACCGCCGCGCTAAGCAGATCCACAGACTGGTCAAGCTGGCGAATCTCGTCGGCAGCCTGTTTTTCCTGGGTGACAAACAGAACCAGCAGGCGATCGAGCATGATGGTTAGCATGTCGGCGGCGCGCAGCGATTCGCGAACCGAATTCGACAGGCCGATATAAGCGACCTCGAGGCCTGCATCGTCGAGATACATCGGCATGCCCGGGTCGCCCACGCGCTCTTCTTCCGGGAACAGTCGCTCGAGGAACCGGGCCATCGGCGCGGTCAGGCTGATAAACAGCAGCGCAAGCACTGCGCTAAAGGCCGTGTGGAACCACACCACCAGCTGCGGCGTGTTCAGCCCGGATTTCTGTGCGATATCCGTCAGCAGAGGCAGCAGCAGTAACGCCAGCGCGCAGCCGGACAGGCGAACTATCAGGTTGCCCACCGGCAGGCGGCGAGCTACGGCGGACCCGGCGTTAAGCACCGGCGGTAATGCGCCGCCAATGTTTGCCCCAAGCACCAGTACCAGCGCGGTAGCTGGCGTCATCGCGCCGGTAGCCGCGAGGGAAGCGATCAGCAAAATAATCGCCACGCTGGAGTGGCACAGCAGCGTCAGGAGAGCCGCCACCAGCAGGGCGATTAATACGTCTCCCTCCAGCCCCTGCATGACGGCATGAAATACCGGCGTGACTTCGATGTCCGCCAGCGTGCCGCTGAGCAAATGCAGCGCAAGCAGCATCAGGCCGAGGCCAATCAGGGCGCAGCCCACGCTCTCAAAGTTGGAATGGTCCCGCAGCTTAAAGACCACAAACCCGGCCAGCAGAAGCAGAGGAATGGCGATTTCCATGTTAAAGCTCATCAGCTGCACCACCAGCGTGGAGCCGATATTCGCGCCGAGCATCACCGCCAGAGCGGGGGCAAGGCTCAAGGTGCCGGCGGCGGTAAACGACGTTGCCATCATGCTCACCGCGGTGCTGCTTTGCAGGACGCCGGTAATGCCAATGCCGGCAAGCAGGGCGGTCCAGCGGTTAGTGAGGTGGCGTCCCATCCAGTTGCGCAGCGGCGTGCCGAAGCCGCGCTGCAGCGCCGTTGAAATCATATGGCTGCCCCAGAGCAGCAAAGCGATGGCGCCAGCCAGGTTAATTAACAGAGTAGTTCCGGACATAATTAATTCCCCCTCTTAAGGGCGGGTGGTGTAACAAAACGCAGTAACCTGATCGAAAAACGATGTATGGCGCTGGCGAGGTTCAGTAATGCTTTGGTGTGTCGATAGTTAATTTTCCCTCCGGCGAACCATGCCAGGGCACGGACGCGAAGGACGCGGGTTATTTTCATTAAAAATAAGACAACCAACGCGATGGTCTTATTTTTAATCAGGAAAATAATGGAATGTTGCTTTTCCATAATGCTTTCCAGCTTGTGTTGCCTGCCTGAAAGGTGCCGCCGAAGCGGCACCGAATTACCGTACTTAACGCAGAGTTAGTGCCACTGTTTGAAGCGACGCATGTAGAACGTTTTCATCGCCTGAGCCACGCAGCAGTAGGCCAGCAGGGTGCCGACCAGCCACGGGAAGTACTGCCACGGCAGTGCCTGCAGCCCAACCAACGGCCCGAGCGGAGAGAACGGCACGTAAATCCCTACCGCCATCACCAGGCCGGTCATCATCATCACCGGCCAGGCGGCAGTGCTCTGAATGAACGGGATCTTCTGGGTACGCAGCATGTGCACCACCAGCGTTTGCGACAGCAGGCCTTCAACGAACCAGCCGGACTGGAACAGGGTCTGCATGTGCTCGCTGTTGGCGCTGAACACAAACCACATCAGGGCAAAGGTGGTCATGTCAAAAATGGACGACGTCGGGCCAATCCAGACCATGAAGCGGCCGATGTTTTTGGCATCCCATTTGCGCGGCTTGCTCAGGAACTCTTTGTCCGTTTTGTCCCACGGCAGCGCGAGCTGGGAGATGTCGTACATCAGGTTTTGCAGCAGCAGCTGAATGGCGAGCATCGGCAGGAACGGGATGAACGCGCTGGCAACCAGCACCGAGAACACGTTGCCGAAGTTGGAGCTGGCGGTCATGTTCAGGTACTTCATGATGTTGCCAAAGGTCTCGCGGCCTTTTATGACGCCTTCTTCCAGCACCATCAGGCTCTTTTCCAGCAGGATGATGTCGGCGGATTCCTTGGCGATATCGGTGCCGCTGTCGACCGAGATACCAACGTCGGCATCACGCAGGGCAGGAGCATCGTTAATCCCGTCGCCGAGGAAGCCGACGGTATGGCCGTTAGCCTGCAGCGCCTTCAGCACGCGAGACTTCTGCAGCGGCGTCAGCTTGGCGAACACGGTGCGCTCTTCCACTAACTGTTGCAGGGAAGCGTCGCTCAGCTGCTCAATCTGCGGGCCGAGCACCGGCTCGCCCGGCTCCAGCCCAACCTGACGGCAGATGCGCGTGGTGACAATAGCGTTATCGCCGGTCAGCACTTTCACCGCCACGCCGATGTCCATCAGGGCGGCAATCGCCGGGCCTGCGCTCTCCTTCGGTGGATCGAGGAAGGTGAGGAAGCCACGGATAATCAGGTCGTGTTCATCGTCGGTGCCGTACTGCTTTTTCGCCTCGGCTTTAGGAATGTCACGGGTGGCTACCACGAGGATGCGGAAACCGTCTTTGTTGTAGTCGTTGGTCATTGCCAGCATCGCCTCACGACGCTGCTCGTCCAGGGCGATAACCTTGCCGTTCTCTTCCATGTGGGTGGCGATGCTCAGCATCTCTTCCACCGCGCCTTTGCACACCAGCAGGTGATTGCTCTGGCTGTCTTTCACCACAATCGACAGGCGACGGCGCACGAAGTCGAACGGCATTTCATCGACCTTGCTGTAACCCTGCGGTTTCACAAATCCCGGCTCATTTTCAGAGAAGTAAATGACCGCCTGATCCATCAGGTTTTTGATGCCGCTTTGGTGGTGGCTGTTGAGCCAGGCCAGTGCCAGCACGGACTCATTTTTCTGACCGTGCGTGTCGACGTGGTGCTCCAGAATGATTTTGTCCTGCGTCAGCGTGCCGGTTTTATCGGTGCACAGCACGTCCATCGCGCCCAGGTTCTGAATCGCGTTGAGACGCTTAACCACCACTTTACGCTTCGCCATAGCCACCGCGCCTTTGGCGAGGTTGGCGCTGACGATCATCGGCAGCATTTCCGGCGTCAGGCCCACGGCGACCGCCAGGGCAAACAGCAGGGCATCCCACCATTCGCCTTTCATCAGGCCGTTGATCAGGAACACCACCGGCACCATCACCAGCATAAAGCGGATCAGCAGCCAGCTGACGCTGTTCACGCCCCGGTCAAACGCCGTTTGCGCCCGGGTACCGACAATAGCTTTTGCCAGCGAGCCAAAGTAGGTCCGTGGCCCGGTCGCCACCACTACCGCCTGCGCGGTGCCGCTGACAACGTTGGTGCCCATAAAGCAGATGTTAGGGATATCCAGCAGGTTCTCGCTGTCGATCGCCTTGTCGTGCGCGGATTTTTGCGCCACATCGCCCAGGGTGTCGTATTTCTCAATCGGCAGCGCTTCACCGGTCAGCACGGCCTGGCTGATAAACAGGTCGCGAGACTCAATGAGGCGCACGTCTGCCGGGATCATATCGCCCGCATAGAGCTGTACGATATCGCCCACGACCAGCTCGCGCATCGGGATTTCACGCGGGGTTCCTTTTTGCCCTGCATGTTCACGACGAACGACCGTGGCGGTGGTGCGCACCATTGCCTTCAGCGCTTCGGCGGATTTAGCCGAGCGGTGTTCCTGCCAGAAGCGCACCAGGCCGCTGAGTGCCACCATGGTGCCGATGATGATCACCGTCGTCAGGTCACCGTCTTCGCCGTGGCTGGTAGGCAGCCAGTAGTCGGTAAAGAAGCTGATGCTGGCGAGAATAGCGAGCACGTAGATAAACGGGTTGTTAAACGCCATCAGCAGCTGGAGCAGCGCGTGAGGCGGCTTGTCATGAGCGACTTCGTTCAGGCCATCCCGCTCCAGCCGGGCATTCGCGTGGGCTTCCTGCAGCCCTTCCCGGGTGGTGTTGAGGTTGACCAGGGTTTCTGCGATGCCGTTTTTGGCTTCCTGGGCGGCGCGCATAGACAGCGTGCTTTTTTTATTACGGTTCTTGGTTTGTACAGTCATGGTGGTGCTCCTGTCGCCGGGCGGCAGCAGGCTTTTTACGGTAAATGCCGGATTAAAGGCGGCCGAAAATAGCCCGATGCCGCATGAGCGATCGGTTTTGAATTAATTTCGCAGGGCTCCACGCTATTTATTTTTTAAAATAAACAGGCGAGAAATTTATATTTTCTTTTATTTGGACGTGGTTATTCCTGCCGATGTACAGGGATGCCTGCATCAGGGAATAAACAGCTACCAATAGTGACGTAACTCAGCGTGGCGCACGGAAGCGGGCTGCGGCATAGCGCGCAGACGAACCTACGGCGTAACGGCTGAATCAGGCTACGAAGGGTCGACTTTGTGGGTCTTCGCCGTCAGAGAAGCTGCAACGACGCTCCAGCTGGCCGGTGACAGGACTGACACGCCAGTTAGTGATGCGTTGATTCAACTCACTGATTTTCGAAGAGAAAATTGAGTTTTTCTGTTTTTTGCGTGCGGACAATACCCGATCGCGGGGCGGCCGGACACGCAGCGTTGATGTCACTGTTTTGACACCAGGAAAAAGGGTAGATTTGAAGTTCATAACACACCTCGGGACCGTGAAAACCCTGGTCGAGGTGGGACAACACGAGAGCATCAGGCTCCGGCGAGACACACCAAAACGAAGAAGTGATCACAATCGATTTCATGTTTACTTTCCCGAACCGCCATTAAGGCAATGTTCGGGCAGCTACTAAATTCAGTATCCATTAGTCTCTTATGTCAGGTTAGGAAAGGCCGCAACTTCGGCCCGTGAAATCTACCCATGAGCAATACTATTGTCAACCCGGCAATGTAAATTAAATTCGTTCGTTTATATTTCAGTGAGGAAATATTGAGGGAAGAGAATAAAGGGTATTTTTATCTCTCTTCCCGAGCAGTTTCTTTTCTTAAGCAAGAGGCTGTCTCTTGGTCATAAATACAGGGTTTTAAGTAGGTTCGGTAAAGGTTCCGTTCACTTCCAGAGCTGCTTCATATGTCACCACCGAACCGGTGAACGACTCGGGG